>JBEDEY010000283.1:0-3039 GCA_041175425.1 Bacteroidota bacterium
GAAAAAGTAAAAGAAGAAGAAATGAAATAAGAGATGCCTGAAAGCCCATTTGGTCTTGCATCTTGTATCCAACCTCTAGTAGCTAAAAACATGTCTACCTATACTGTTCCCACCATGGCCGAAATGGCTGCCAATGCTCAGACTCCGGAAGTACTTTTCTGGGTGGGCTGTGCCGGTTCCTTCGACGAGCGCTACAAGGCCGTCACCCAGGCTTTTGTAAAAATCCTGAATAAAGTAGGGGTAAGTTTTGCAGTACTCGGCCCTGAAGAAGCCTGCACAGGAGATCCTGCTCGTCGAGCTGGCAACGAATTTCTCTTTCAAATGCAAGCAGTGGCCAACATCCAAGTGATGAATGCCTACGAGGTCAAGAAAGTGGTCACCGCCTGTCCACACTGCTTCAATACCATCAAAAATGAATACCCAGCTCTAGGCGGAAACTATGAGGTGATCCACCACTCTGAGTTTCTCCAGCAGCTGATCAACGAAGGCAAAGTGACCCTACAAGGTGGAGGTGAGTTTAAAGGAAAGAAAATCACCTTCCACGACTCTTGCTACCTCGGACGCGCCAACGAGGTCTACGAAGCTCCCCGCGAGGTGATCAAAGCCCTGGATGTGGAATTGGTAGAAATGAAGCGTTGCCGTACCAAAGGACTCTGCTGCGGAGCGGGTGGTGCGCAGATGTTTAAGGAGCCAGAAGCTGGCAAAAAGGACATCAACATCGAACGTACCGAGGAGGCTTTAGCGACAGGAGCACAGGCCATTGCGGTAGGTTGTCCCTTCTGCTTGACCATGATGACCGATGGAATCAAAAACAAAAACAAGGAAGCGGAAGTAAAAGTCTATGACCTTGCTGAGATGATTGCGAAGGATATGGGAATTTAATTTTTAGATTTGAATCCAAAAGACCCTTTTTGTCGTTATGCAGAAAGGGTTTTTCTTTGAAGATACGAATTGACTTATGCACCAACCTTTTGACCAATTACCAGACTCTTCCCGCATTTGGATTTATGCCTCCTCGCGCAAATTTTCAGTTGCTGAGCAGGAGGTAATCCGAAAGACCTTGCAAGATTTCTGTGCCGGTTGGGCTACCCATGGCAAAGAGATGCCGAGTTCCTTTGAAATTTTACACGAGCAACTCCTGGTTTTGGCGGTTGATGAAAGCCGGTTGGGAGCCTCTGGCTGCTCCATCGATTCATCGGTGCGCGTACTGCAAGGGTTGGAGCAAGCACTTGATTTGGATTTGGTCAACCAAGGGAAAGTCACCCTAAAGGATGGGGATGGAGCGCTTCGCGTGTTGCCAGCATTGGGGCTGAAATCCAAAATTGCAATGGGACAAATCACCCCGGATCTTGAGGTGGTGCAACCCGCTTTGCAGACCAAAGCCGATCTAAAGAGCCTGTGGACACCGGTACGAAAAAGCTGGTTGTCCTCCTATTTTCCAAATTAATTGCCCATATTCAACCTCAGACTACAGCCGCTGTCCAATGAAACCGATTTTTTTTCATCTAGCCCTTTGCTTTCTCCTGCTTCTAGGAGGCTGTAAAAGCCTTTTGGAAAAAGGAAACGAACAGTTTCTTTCCGGTCAATACCAGCTTGCTATTGGCACCTTCAATCAGATCTTAGCCAAAGACAGCAGCAACTTGAGAGCAAGACAGGTCATGGCTGAAAGTTACCGACTGTCCAATCGCATTGAAGCCTCTACTCCACATTACGAGGCGCTAGTAGCACTGGAACCCACATTTGATTCCTACTTTCACCTTGGCCAAAGCCACAAAGCAAATCAGCAAGTTGAATTGGCCAAAAAGGCGTTTGAGCAAGCAACCTTGCTTACTTCAGACGACCGCCTACTCGCCCGCGTGAAGCAAGAGCTTAGTTCTATGGAGTTAGCTGCCTCTATTGAAGAGTACTTTCCAAATTACCAGTTGGTCAATTACCGAGAGCTCAACACAGCAGGAGCAGATTATGCCCCCATCCTAAGTGAAGAGTTTTTATATTTTACTTCAGGTAGAGCGTCCTCCAGTCTCTATGCTGCCACTGGCACGCCTTACCACCAGCTTTTCCGAACCCGCGCAGAAGGATTAAAAGTGGATGCAGGCAGCATCCAACCTTTACCTGAATTCCAAAATGAAGAAGGGCTGAATCAGGCTGCTTTGGCCATCAGTCCCGATGGGAATACCTTGATCTATGCCAGAGGAAATTCCACCTCTTCCAAAGATTATCCAGAAACCACTCTTTTTGCCTCTTATTTCAGAGGGGCGGGATTTACCCAACCTATTTGGATGCCTGTGAATGAAGAGGATACTTGGTGGAATTCTACCCCTGCTTTTAATGTGGATGGTTCTGAACTTTACTTTGCTTCTACCCGACCTGGAGGCTTTGGAGGGATAGACTTGTATAAGGCGACCAAACTTGCCAATGGAGACTTTGGTAATGCAGTGAATCTAGGGCCTACGATCAACACAGCCGGCAATGAGTTGTTTCCACGAGCGACCAAGGATGGAAAATTTTTCTTTGCTTCCGATGGGCATCCTGGACTTGGTAAACTAGATCTTTTTGTGGCTGAGAAAAACAGCGATGGGATACAGGTGGTCTCCAACTTGGGAAAGAATTTCAATAGCAATGGAGATGATTTTGGAATTTTCTTCACCGAATATCCCAAGGCGGGTTTTATCTCCTCGAACCGTGAAGGCGGCAAAGGTGACGATGACATTTACTTTTTTGAAGACAAGACTCCCAAGCCAAAAGTGGTCAATGTGCTCCTCAATGTCTACACCAAAACCACAAAGGAATCTGGTGAAGCCGTAGTGTTGCCTCAAACGCGCGTGGTCTTGTATGGTGGCGATAAGAAACAATTGGGCGGTGATGTATCCAATGCACAAGGCAGAGTTCGATTTACACTTTCTCCAGAAAGTGAATACAGCATCATTGCTTCTCGAAGCGGGTATTTCTCCAAATCCTTCCCTTATACCACCAAGGGAAAGACTCCTGACCCTGCCACACTAATTCAAGAGGTTACCAACATCAACTTAGATACTACCA
>JBEDEY010000284.1:0-7427 GCA_041175425.1 Bacteroidota bacterium
CAGCTTTGTTACTTCTTTAATTATTGGGTATACTCGTGCTTTAAGAACAAATACTGATCAAACTAGCCATGTCTTCTAAATTAACTGAAACGCTGCAACTCCCTTGTGGTGCCGTTCTAAAAAATCGATTGGGAAAATCAGCCATGAGTGAAAACATGGGCTCTCGGGGTTATACCTCGAATGAGAAATTTATTCGCTTGTATGGACGATGGGCAGAAGGGGGAGTAGGACTCTTGATCACGGGAAATGTGATGGTGGATCGATTTGCTTTGGGAGAAGCGCACAATGTGGTCATTGAGCAGGGAATTCAAGATTCAAATCTGCCACTTTGGGCAGCAGCAGGTAAAAAAAATGGAACGCATATTTGGGTACAACTCAATCATCCTGGAAAGCAATCTCCCAAGTTTCTAAGTAAAGAACCCGTCGCTCCTTCAGCTATTCCGTTGAAAAAGCCATTGGATCGCTTATTCAATACCCCTCGAGCACTTTCGGAGGAAGAGATTCTAGATCTCATCGCACGTTTTGCTTATGCCGCAAAAGTTTGCAAGGAAAGTGGTTTTACGGGAGTTCAGATCCATGGTGCCCATGGGTATTTGGTGAGTCAGTTTTTATCACCTACACACAACCAACGAAATGACCAATGGGGAGGTAGCTTAGAAAATCGCATGCGCTTTGTGAAAGAAGTGTATTTGGCAATTCGAGAGGCTGTTGGAGATGCCTTTCCAATAGGGATCAAATTAAACTCTGCTGACTTTCAAAAAGGAGGCTTTACCCAAGAGGATTCCATGGAAGTGGTCAAGCACTTGAGTGAGCTGGGGATGGATTTGATCGAAATTTCTGGAGGAACGTATGAAGCACCAGCGATGATGGGTGCTGCTCAAAAAGAGTCTACCAAAATGAGGGAGGCCTATTTTTTAACCTATTGTGAAGAAGTGCGAAAGCGGGTAAGCTGCCCACTGATGCTTACCGGTGGTTTCCGATCAGCTGAAGGTATGAATGCAGCCTTGGCTTCAGGGGCATGTGATGTCATCGGAGTGGCGCGTTCGCTGGCCATTCAACCGGATTTCCCGAATCAACTCCTTTCTGGTGCATCGGTGACAAGCCAGGTGAAGCCTTTGACTACAGGATGGAAGTTTTTAGATAAAACCTTCCCATTGGAAATCATCTGGTACACTGATCAACTACACCTGATGGGAGAAGGAAAGGAGCCAAATATGAAGAAATCTGCCTTGGGTTCGGTGTGGAGTATGGTTTACAAACTAGGCAAAAATAGCCTGAAAAAAGTAAGGTAATTGACGTTACCTACCTAAGAGCATTGTTCTTGTGATCTGCTGGTTGTTATTTTGCAAGCGTGCATAATAAATCCCAGGTGCATAACCCTCATTTTCAAAGGTGATCTTGTGATTACCAGGGGTCACTTCCTTGTCAAGCAGTGTTTTAATTAGCTTCCCTTCTGTTGAAAAAACCTGTATCAATGCATACCCACCTTCAGTTTGGTACGAAAGGGTAGTGGATTGCTGGAATGGATTGGGATAGTTGGTCAAGGAAAGCGTGGTTTCCCTAGCTGTGAAAATATCAGGATTGCTTGACATGCAAGGTGCTGAACTTTTGATGACTTGAAGGTTTTGAAAATTTTTCAACATCACGTTCTCCAAGGTAAGATCCGGAACACAAAACCACTGCTTGAGTATAGATGCATAAACTGACCTAAAGTCAAATTGCATGGGCACATTGGCAGAGGCGGAAGTGACCAAAGGAATCTCTGGGCTATTTCCTAAAACATCAGGTTTCGCATAATGGCCAAAAACGAACAAGGGCGCTGCAGCACCGTGATCGGTACCACCACTACTATTGGACTTTATTCTTCTTCCAAATTCTGAGAAAGTCATCCCTATGACGCGCTTCTGTGCATTTAGGAAGTTAAGGTCATCCATGAAGGCTTTGATACCTTCTGACACACGCTGCAAAAGCCTCGCATGCGCTCCTGTATCGGTTGCATTGGCAATCACCTGCTGTGCATGGGTATCAAATCCACCCAAACTGACCATGTAAATCCGTGTTTTTAGACCGCCTGCAATGAGTCGTGCCACAATCTTTAGTTGGTCTGCTAGGGAATTACCAGTAGGATATCCAGAAAACTGTTTGGTGACTTTGGCAGCTGCATTTTTGATTGCAGCACCGTACTGTGTGGTCTGCTGAGCCACTTGACGGATATAAGTGAGCTCCTTTCCTCCTCTGGTATTTGGAGAAGCTCCTTGAATCCCATTGATCAGGTTGTAGAAATTGACGGGATCAGAAATAGCCATACCCATATTGACCGAAGGTCCTTGCATGGCAGGAGAGACGAAGGAACCAATTTGAATAGCCAAGGGATCAGGCATCACTGCATTGGGATAACCGGTAGGAAATCCATCGTATTCTTCAGCCAAATAACGTCCGGTCCAACCTGAGTTGACGTACTTGTCGGAATCGGAGGCACTCATCCAAATATCTGTGGCTCGAAAATGTGAAAAATTGGGTTGAGGATAGCCTACTGACTGTATGATCTGAAGCTTTTCCTCGTTGAAAAGAGTTTGCAAGCCCGTCATGGAAGGGTGAAGCCCCGTGAAGCTTGTCCCATTGAGTTTGAGTAACTTATTTTTAGGTAGGATGATGTTTGACCGTGCATTGGCCAAATTGTCATATTGATCAAAGGGGATAACGGTATTTAAGCCATCGTTGCCTCCATTGAGCTGGATGATGACCAAGACATGGTCCGTTTCGGTAGGAGCCTGAGTGAGTGCCGAAACCAAGGGAGATTCCGCAAAAGCCTTGAAAGTAAATCCATTGATTAAGGCAGGAAACACAATTCCAGCTGGTCCGATTGCTTGTAAAAAATCCCTTCTCTTCATGATAGCTGGTATTCAGGAAGGTTCATTAAGTAGCTAAACATCGAGTTTAATCGACTTAAAACCATGTTTCGGCTGACGACATTGGTTGGATTGGCTTTGTAGCTCGTCCATGCATCGGTCCAATAGGAATCAGTGGATTGACCTGACAACAAAATGCTCTTTAGAAATTGAATCACTTCTGTCGTCAAGCCGATGGCACACAGATGTGCCACAGTATCCCGAATCAAGAGGTTTGGATTACCAGGATTGGGAAGTGCATTGACATAGGTGAGCACATCGATGAAGATTTTTTTACCATTTCGGGTGTATCCTGAAGTAAGCAAAATATTCATAAACTGGTTTCTTCGAGGTAAAGTGTCTGAATTGATCCACAACTCATGAAACTGCGGCGCCTGGTAATATGCTGGCCAGCCTGCCACACTGGGAGGATCAGCCAAATTTTGCTGCATATTAGATGCCTGTGTCCGAATGTAGTCAAACATGAGGTATTGATTCGCAAAGTCAGTGGCATCAGGAAATTGCATTTTAAATTCTTTGCACAAGCCCACGCAATAATCCAAAGGGCTTTTGATCATTCCGGCTACATTCACAGGATCATAAAAATGCGTACTACTGAATAGCAGTTCAAGAACAGGTTTTATTTCATAATTTTTCGCACTGAAAAGATTGGCCATGGGTACAATAACATTCGCCTCTGTGGCTGCATCGATTTCATAGTACACAAAAAATCGGTAGAGTTTTCGACACAAGTGAAGGGCTATTTCATCTTGTAAAAAAAGCATGTCTATCAATTCTTCAGTTTCCTTCGCCCCATTGGCGCCTGTCTTTCCTAGGATTACTTTATTTTGGTAATAGGTTGAAAACTGTTTATTGCCCGTATCGTGTCGGTTGGGGTCAAAAGCAGAAGAGATTGTAGTTGCGTTTACGGTATAGCCTGTCAACACACGAGCCGCTGCTCTGACATCTGCTTCAGTATAAAATACAAGGGGACCCTTGCCTAGCGTAAATAGCTCTTGAAGTTCCCGTGCATAGTTTTCATCTGGAGCATTTTTATTGTTTTGGTAGCCATTGAGGTAACGGAGCATGGCGGGGTCCTTGGTTATTTCCAAGACTAATTCTTTGAAATTACCCAAGGCATACTTTCGCAAGAGGCTGTAATACTTATACATGTATCGAGCATCATTGACATCCACCGCTTCAACGGCAAAGTGGTTGTGCCAAAACAAAGTCATTTTTTCATGCACTGAGGAAGTCTGCTGAAGGAGATTTCCTAGCCACCAGGACTTTAAAGAAGTGTTTCTTCGTCCATTGGCATTCCCATCGTACGGAGCATTTACCCAAGTTTGCCCTGCAGGCACGGTAGGGTCTGAAAAATTAGCGTCGTTGTAATTGTTGATGGGAGGGAGAGGAGTTTGACTCGGGGTTACGAGTAATTGTACTACTTCAGCCATACTCTTACCCTTCAAGGCATTCAAATCATCTTGTTTGAACCCAAACAAAGTCCGTCGAAGCAAGTGGCGAAGAGTTGATTCATCCCATGCAGCAGCAAATTGCTGCAAACCAGCCAAGGTTCTATAACTGCCTTGCTCGCTAACCTTAACTTTCTTGGACCTTTGAAGTACCTTCGGCTTTTTCATTAAGCTGGGAGAATTTGACTAAATATAAATACCAAACGAATCACTTTGGTATTCAGGGCATTAAATCATAATTAAATTTTATACGACTAATTACATTCAATAGATAGATTCGATCCTTTTACCGGGAAGAACCTTTAAATAGGATATAAAAAAGGCCTGAAATTTTCCAGGCCTTTTGATTTTAACCGAGTGTGAACTCTGGCAAGTATTTAATTTTTCCACCTTCCATGGCAGATTCGTGTGCCAAGATTCCCACACAGGTAATGTTGGCTGACTGGGCGGCATTGGGGTAGGGGGATCTTCCTTCGGTGAGGGCGGTAAGAAACTCATGCACCAGATGGGGATGTGATCCTCCATGACCTGATCCTTGTATAAAGGAAAGGTGCTGGTTGTCGTCTGAGTCATATACCCCTTGCTGGGTAAAGGAAGCAATTTCCGTAGGGAGCAAATGCGCATAGTCTGGAATCGTAACTCGCTCCGGCACTTCACCTGTGTGAATGACCGAATCTTCATGCTCGACAAGGGTCCATTCAAAGGATTTTTTGGAACCATACACATCAAAGCTTTCACGGTACTGTCGTGCGGTATTGAACAGAGAACGCGTAACCTCAGCCGCTAGATCCGAGTCCTTGAGTTTGATGTGGCAAGTTTCGATGGCAAATGGAGATCCGTACTTAGGGATCAGTTCTTCATCTATTCTTCCCGATCCCAAGCAGGAAACGTATTCTGCCTGTCCCTTGGGCAGTGCCAATACAGGTCCTACGCAATGGGTGGCATAGTGCATGGGAGGGAGGCCTTCCCAATATCCCGGCCAGCCCACCATTTCTTGTTGGTGGGAGGCGCGGAGAAACTGAATTTTACCCAATTCACCCTTCTCGTACATTTCCTTTACAAATAGGAATTCCCGGCTGTAAATAACCGTCTCCATCATCATGTAAGTCAATCCGGTCTTCTGGGTCAATTCCACAATTTGGCGACATTCATCTACCGTGGTAGCCATAGGTACCGTACAAGCAACATGCTTTCCAGCTTTAAGAGCCTTTATGGATTGTTCTGCGTGATTTTGAATAGGAGTATTGATGTGTACCGCATCGATGTTGGGATCCTTTAGCAATTCATCGTAGTCGGTATATACCTTTTCGATGCCAAAGGCTTTACCAATTTCTTCGGCCTTCTCTTTATTTCTTTGGCATATCGCATACATGTTTGCCAAGGGATGCTTTTGGTAAATGGGGATAAACTCGGCACCAAAACCTAAGCCGATGATGGCAATGTTGATTGGTTTTTTGCTCATGGGAGGGAGAATGGATTTGGGTTAAAAAAGACGTGTTATTATTCGTTATAGGTCAATTGAAAGTTAATCAATTTATGCGGCTGCCCATTTTTTGAGGAATTCCAGGCCATCCTTCGCGAATCCATCCTGGCTAGGTACCAAGGGCTTCCAGATGCAAACAGCTCCTGCAAGCTCCTTCACTTGAGGAGTAAAGCTTTCGATGGAGATCGTACCTCGGTAATCAATGGCTTCTAGGCCACGCTTCCAAGCCGCCCAATTCGTCTGGCCGGTTCCAGGAGTACCTCGGTAATTTTCCGATACCTGTACGTGGATCAATTTACCACCTACACGGCGAATAGCTGACTCCAAGTCAGGTTCTTCAATATTGAGGTGAAAGCCATCCAAAACTGCTTTTGCTTGGGGTTCGTTGATGTCACCAATCAAGCGCATCAAGTCCTCTGAGGTATTGATTAGGTCTGTTTCAAAGCGATTGAGTGTCTCAATGGCCAGATCCAGCCCAAATTCTCCTGCTCGACGACAAACTTTTCTTAGGTTGGTGACTGCGCGTTCCCATTCTACTTGCCGCTGCTCGGGAGACACAAGTCTTGCCTTGCCTACAGCCGAATACATAGGACCCGCCACAAAACCTGCTCCCAGCTCGCTGGCGATCTCCAAACAAGCATCCAAGTAGGTAAAGCAGGTCTGGTGAAAAGCTGGATCATCATGCGTCAAGTCACGACTCGTGCCAAAAGCTCCACAAATGATTGCTTTCAGTTCCTGATCGGCCAAGGCCTTTTTTACTAGATCAATGTCGATCAAAGAAGGATCTTCCACAGGGATTTCCACCGCATCGTAACCGAAGCTTTTGATCTTGGGAAACAAAGCAATCGTCTCTCGATTAAATGGGGAAGTCCAAAGCCAGGTACTTACCCCAAAGGTTACGTCCAATGCCATAGTTTACTTTCGTACGACCATGATGCCATTCATGATTCTCCAGTGACCTGGCACGGTACACACAAATGGATATTCTCCTGGCTCTGTTGGTGCGGTAAACACAAGCGTTTCCTTGCCTTCTGGACTAACTAACACAGTGGCAATGATCACTTCTGGGATTTCAGGAACATAGTTGAGTTCAGCTCCCTTTGGATTTTTTGCAAGTTCATCTGCTGCCTTGCCAATCACTTCCATGCTTCCTTTTTTTCCAATCACCAGGTTGTGCTGCATGAAATCCAGGTTCTCAAAATCAATGGTCACTTGAGTTCCAGCCTGCACCGTAAAGGAAGGCTTATCAAATTTCATTTCATGAGGAATCACCCCCAATTTGATGACGGTGCTTCCAGCGCTATTGGTGAGCGAAGGTAAGGATGCTACCAAGGCTATTTCCGAACCAGGTTGTTTTAGCGTCAGCGTAGAGCTCTTGCTCAAACGACCTCCAAACCACCAAGTACCTTCGTACTTACCAACCACATTTTTGCTGTCGTTGGAGCCTACACGCACTCGGTTAGGACTGAGAGGCTGGGGGAATACTCCCTTAGTCTTGCCCTTGGCAATTTCTTGCCCATTGATTTGCAAGGAAAGGGTACCGTCTGCCACTAAGGTAGCATCGACAACAAACTGCGTAGTGGG
>JBEDEY010000285.1:0-6089 GCA_041175425.1 Bacteroidota bacterium
ACCCATTCGTTGGAAGGTAAAAACTTACTTCGAAACTTCGTCGTAGGCATCTGCGGATGTAGCCAGGACTGGACTTCGGATACCTTTATTGATTCGACTGTTGCAGATCTGAAGAAAAAAATAGGAGCAGATAAAGTGGTTATGGGACTTTCTGGAGGAGTAGATTCCTCTGTGGCCGCCACATTGATTCATAGAGCCATTGGCGATCAGTTGACCTGCGTGTTTGTAGATAATGGCTTATTGCGCAAGAACGAATACGAAGAGGTGCTGGATTCCTACAAGCACCTTGGATTGAATGTGATTGGAGTAGATTCCAAGCAGCGTTTTTACGATGCCTTAGCTGGACTGACTGATCCAGAAGCGAAAAGAAAAGCCATTGGCCGCGTATTTATCGAGGTTTTTGACGACGAAGCAAATAAAATTGACGGAGTGAAGTGGCTAGGACAGGGTACCATCTATCCAGATGTGATCGAGTCCGTATCGGTAAAAGGTCCTTCCGCCACCATCAAGTCGCACCACAACGTGGGTGGTCTACCGGATTTCATGAAGCTTTCCGTAGTGGAGCCTTTGAACACCTTGTTTAAGGACGAGGTACGTGAAGTGGGTAGAGCGCTTGAGATCCCTGAAAAAATCATCGGAAGACATCCTTTCCCAGGTCCGGGATTGGCGATCCGTATTTTGGGTGACATCACCGAGGAGAAAGTGAAGACGCTACAAGAAGTGGACTACATCTTTATCCAAGGATTGAAGGATCATGGCTTGTACGATCAGGTGTGGCAGGCAGGAGCGATTCTGTTGCCCATCCAATCAGTAGGGGTCATGGGAGACGAGCGTACCTACGAAAAAGTAGTGGCGCTACGAGCCGTGGGTTCTGTGGATGGGATGACTGCAGACTGGATTCACTTGCCTTATGAATTTCTGGCCAAGATGTCCAACGACATCATCAACCGTGTCAAAGGAGTCAACCGCGTGGTGTACGATATTTCTTCCAAGCCACCTGCAACGATTGAGTGGGAGTAAATTGTTGGCTAACAGTTGACGGTCCACAGTCGACAGCAAATTGTTGTGACTTCAAGCCCTCTTCTGGATGTTCCATGGTTACCTATCTGAGAAAGACAAAAGCAAAAAAGAAATGCAATTCATAAAAAAACCGAGCTATTACAGCTCGGTTTTTTAGTTTGTGGGGTAGTTTACTCCTTGGATTACAACCTAAGGAAACTCAGGATTTTTTCGGTTTCAACAGCTGCTTCGGTGCTTTCTTTTTGAGGTAGTTGATGAATTCGGTGTAGGACTCGTGTTCATGGTTGGAAACCGAAATCGAATTTCGATCCTTAAACGCCACCGTGACCTGTTTGAACTCTCGTTTGTTTGCAAGAACAGTTTCCTCTTCCCAAGCTAAAATCTCGGTAACTGGATAGACTTTGGTGCTACCACGAAGGGGAAGTTTGATGACGACATGCTCTTTTCCAGCTGAGATAAATCGCCATCCTGCCATCATTTTGACGAGCAGCATCAGAAGCACTAGCGTAAGTAGTGAACTCGCCACCAAGTAAAACCACAAGTCATAGCTTCTGCTGTAGGCAAAATCTCGAAGAATGAGGACCAGGCCAAGTAAAAGAATGAAAAGTACGGCACCTAGGGAGATGTAGGTCGATAGCTTGGGTTTAAGCAGGATCATGGCTTTGGATTAGTGCTGCAAGTGTTGTGGAGGCAAAAGTCTCCAAATCTTCGAAAAAAGCGAAGAAAATCGCTTCAATTTCTTCTTCTTTTTCCCAAAGGACTTGAGTGGACTCATTCATTTTGGAATCGAAGCGGGCCCGACGGCTCAGCCCATCCATGGCGGCTTGAATGCCTGCCTGTTCGCGGTAGGCATAAAGCCAATTTTGAGCTTGCATCCAGTGAAAAATCCGGAGAAAAGATTCGGGAAGCTCATGAGGAGATGAGGAGAGGGTTCGATAGGTGGCCAGGCTGAACTCTTCCAAGTCGGTATTCGAATAGTTTTTCCAATTTTTTGCCAAGAAATAATCGAAAAAAACATCGCTAATGACCCTCGAATAATGCCCAAAGCGTGGAATTAGGAAGGATTGTACCTGCTTAACCAAAGGATGCGAATCGGTATGGGTATCAATGGCTCGATGCAACCGTATGCCGAGTTGCACTTTTTTTGGGTAATTTTCCAACTCCTTTCCACGGACAAAGTCGGCAATAAAGTTACCGACCAGGATTTCCTCCTGACCAAAAGAAAGGTACGCATGCGCAAGAAAATTCATCTAAAATCAGCGAAAGGCAAACACTAGGGATAATCCCTTGTTTCAAGGCTAAAGTACAACCATTCATGCGGAATTCCCTCGAAGAAATTAAGGTAGGCCTCAAGCTGCTGCAACTGGAGCGGCAAGAGGATCTGGCTCAGTACAAAAAGAAGTTTCTCAACACCACCATCGCAGACAAAAAGAAAGAGGGTATCACCTGGCATCCCATCTTGCTCAAAAAAACGAAGATCGGCATGGGCGAGCGACTGATCATCGAAGTGGAGCGTATCGATACGAATTACCCTTCTTCCTTCAGTTCTGGCAAGTCTGTTTCATTTTTTTCTACTCAGGATGGCTACCATAGCCCCGAATTCCGAGTGAATGGAGTAGTCAATCAAGCCAAAAAAGACACGCTCATTGTCACGCTTCAGGCGGATGAAGTGCCGGAATGGATGGATTCAGGCAGGCTTGGCGTGGACCTGCTTTTTGATGAGGCCAGCTACCGAGAGATGGAGTCGGCCCTGAAAAAATTGCTGGTTACCGAAGAGCCACAGCTCCTAAAATTTAGGGATCTCGTGTACGGTGAAGGCCGTCCTGTATTTGGGGAGGAAGTGAAAATTGACCTACCGGAATTGAATTTTTCCCAAGTGCTGGCTTGCCAAAAGATGGATGCCGCCCAAGACATGGCGGTGGTTCATGGCCCTCCAGGTACAGGCAAGACCACTACCTTGATTGCGGCGATTTCACGTGCAACACGGTCCAATCAGCGAATTCTAGTTTGTGCTCCGAGTAATGCTGCCGTAGACTTGCTTGTAGAAAAGTTGGTGGATCGGGGCATCGCTACGCTTCGACTAGGTCATCCCGCTCGTGTGGAGGAGAAAATCCTCAACCAGACCCTAGATGCCAAGGTGGCGCTGCACGACAGCTACCGTGACTTGAAGAAATTGCGCAAGGAAACAGAATCCTACCTACAGCTGGCCAAGCAATACAAACGGAATTTCGGACCCGAGGAGCGGGCCCAGCGCAAGCTCTTGTACCAGGAAGTGAGCCGTATCCGAGAACTTGCGGAGCATCTGGAGGACTACATTCGAACGGATGTGTACCAGAAGACCCAAGTATTTGCGAGTACCTTGGTGGGTGCAGGATCGCACCACCTCAAAGGGATGGTCTTTGACCTGGTATTTATCGATGAGGCAGCGCAAGGCTTGGAAGCAGCAACCTGGATTCCGATTTTGAAAGCGAGAAAAGTGATTTTTGCGGGTGACCACTGCCAGCTTCCGCCCACCATCAAGTCCATCGATGCGGCACGGCAGGGACTCTCCACTACCTTGTTTGAAAAAATGATTCAGCGCCATCCCCATGCTGCGCAAATGCTCCAAGTGCAGTACCGCATGCCGGCCACGGTCATGGGATTTTCGAATCAGCAGTTTTATGAGGGAAAACTACAAGCAGCAGAAAATACGGAAACGCATGCTTTTTCTCCCGATGAACCCGTAATGGAGTGGGTCGACACAGCAGGTGCGGGATATACAGATCAGGTAGAATCCGAAAGCCTTAGTACTTTCAATCCCGAGGAGGCACAGTTTGCCTGCCAATACCTCAACGACACAGTCCTTCTCATTGGATTTGGACTTTTTAAAGAAAATGGCTGGACCATTGGTTTGATTGCCCCGTATTCGGCGCAGGTGCGCAGATTGCGCCATTTGATTTTTGAAACCTATGCTTTTCCCAATTTGAGGGCCTTTGCTGACCTGATCACCATCGATACGGTAGACGGGTTTCAAGGCCAGGAACGGGACTTGATGCTGATTAGCCTTACCCGATCCAACGACCGGGGAGAAATTGGGTTTCTTTCTGATAAGCGCCGCTTGAACGTGGCCCTGACCAGAGCCAAGCGTAAATTGATTGTAGTGGGGGACAGCAGTACCTTGGCCCAGCATGCCTTTTTTGACTCCTTACTTCGCTATGTCGAGGAAAATGGGAGCTACAAAAGTGTCTGGGAATTTTTGTAAGTGCTTATTCGCTGGGTGCTTCGTCTGGCCCCGAATTTTCTTTGCCAAACGCTTCGGCAGGGACTAAGGTTACCCATTTGCCCATCTTCTTTTGAATGACCTTGAAGTGGTGCTGCTCCTCTGGAGTGATGAGGCTAATCGCAAGACCCGTAGCCCCCGCTCTTCCTGTACGGCCGATTCGGTGGATGTAATCCTTGGGTGAACGCGGCAGTTCGTAGTTGATCACCAAAGGCAAGGCTTGAATGTCAATTCCTCGAGCCGCAAGGTCGGTGGCTACCAACACCCGTGTTTTTCCGGACTTAAACCTGGCCAATGCCTCGGTCCGTGCACCTTGACTTTTGTCCCCATGGAAGGCGGTGGCATCGATCCCATTTTTAGTAAGTTTCACTACCAGGTTGTCTGCCGTACGGATGGAGGAGGCAAAAATCAGGATTTGCTTCCAATCACCAGATTGAATGAGTTGCCGCAAAAAGGGGCCTTTCGACTCGGGACTGACGCGATAGGCTTCTTGCTGTATCAGATCAGGGGTAAAATCATCTACTGCTACCTGTACGCGCACTGGATTTTTGAGGAGTTGTTGGATGAGTCCCGCCACCTCTTCGCCTTCAGTTGCCGAAAAGAGGAGGGTTTGCTTTTTGGCAGGGAGTAGCTCTAGGAGGTGTTCCATTTCCTCACGGAAACCCATTTGCAGCATTTTGTCGGCCTCGTCCAAGACCAGGGTTTGAATGCGTCCAATGCCTACGGAATTTCGACCTACCAGGTCAATCAATCTTCCTGGTGTGGCAATTAGGACTTCAACACCGCCCAATTTCATCATTTGGGGATTGATGGATACCCCTCCAAAAATGGCGAGGGACTTGATGCGTCTAGGAAGGAAGCGGCTAAAATTTTCAGTTACTTCCGCGACCTGTACCGCCAATTCCCGAGTGGGGACCAGCACGAGAACAGGCACTTGTCGATCGCGAGGAGCCTCTTGCTGCAGTAGGTGTTGCAAGATGGGAAGGATGTAGGCTGCGGTTTTTCCTGAGCCAGTTGGTGCTAGACCTAGAACGTCTTTTTTTTGCAGAACCGCAGGAATTGCTTCTACTTGTATGGGATAAGGCGTATCGTAGTTGGCTCGCTGGATAGCCGTGAGCAACGCTGGAGAAAGACCTAGGTCGGAAAAATGCATGCGAATAATTTTGACAAAGGTACGAATACGCGAGGAAAGGCGGATCCCTTTGGAAAATGAGTTGCAGGAATTTACTTTGAACGGACTAAGCCATCACCAAACTGATGAGATACAGTACAGCCATGGCAGAGAAGGAAGTGATGAGGGTTCCTAAGCTGTGGGATAGATTGCCTTGCTTGGTACTCATGCCTGAAAGTTGCGTGACCACCCAAAAGGCAGAATCGTTGGCATGGGAGATGGCGAGGGCCCCAGACCCGATGGCGATGGTGGCAAATACCTTCAGCATATCCGTATCAAGTCCTAAAGGGCTAAGGAGTGGAGCGACGATGGAGGCCGTAGTGATCATGGCTACGGTGGTGGATCCTTGCGCACATTTGAGGCCAAAGGCAAGTAAGAAAGGAAGAAAAAGCCCCCAATTCGCCCCCTGAAGGGAGTCAGTAACTACTGTTCCAATGCCCGAATTCTGGAGCATTTTTCCAAACACAGCCCCTGCGCCCGTAATGAAGATCACTGGGGCGGCAGAAACTAGGGCTTCCCCAACCCAGCCCGTTGCCGATAGTAACTTACGGTCCAGCTTTTTAGGCAAGGTAAAGGAGAGCAGTGCTCCGATCAACAATGCAATGATCGGGCTCCCCAAGAAGGTAAACAGTTCAGGTA
>JBEDEY010000286.1:0-3750 GCA_041175425.1 Bacteroidota bacterium
CCTGAATTTCTTTCTGGGGTGGAACAATGGATGCGCGATATGGAAACGCAGCTCATGGAACTCACCAACTACCTGACAGATTTTCAATCCATCCCGGAGCTACTTTCAGGAATTTTAGTGATTGGCGTATTTGCAGGTGTTGGGGAGGAACTGTTTTTTCGTGGGCTGATTCAGCCCAAAATGCAGCAATATTTTCAATCTCCTCATTTGGGGATATGGATCACCGCATTCATTTTTTCAGCAATCCACGTGCAGTTTTATGGCTTCCTCCCTCGTATGTTTTTAGGGGCATTATTCGGATACCTCTACCATTACACCGGAAGTATAATTTACCCGATTCTGGGCCATATTCTCAACAATACCTTCACCCTTTTGCTAGTTTATGCATCCAATGAAGGTCTAATAGAACTAGATGTTCAGTCCACTGATACGGTTTCTTACCCTGGGGCAGCAATAGGAATTTTGGTTCTTATCCTTGGATTCCTTTATTTTAAAAAAGTCAATCGGGTAACGAATGAAAAACTGGACGAAAGTGTTTGAGGATCAAAATCAAATTCGAGTAGAAATTGTGAAGGGGGTCTTGGAAGATAAAGGAGTTGCAGCTTTTGTCCTTAACAAGAAAGAAACCGTCTACCAGGTTTTTGGTACCTATGAGGTGCTTGTTCCTACAGACCAAACCCTTTATGCACTTCAATTGATTCAGCATGAGATCACGTTTTAACATCAACAAGTACAGCAACCTGGTTCAGCGGGCCATCACGGCCTTGGTGGGAGGGGTACTGGTCTTGGCTGCAAGTATCTATTCGGATTGGACTTATTTCCTCGTTTTTGCAGGGATTTTGGGTTTCTCTCAAATGGAGTTTTACAAGCTCTCTGGCTTGGATGGGATGCTTCCCTTGAAGACGTTTGGGACCATTCTTGGGCTATTGATTTTCGCTTTAACCTTCATGGTGGAAAAGGAGCGCTTGCCCAATGAATACCTCTACCTGATTTTTCCGTTGATATCCTTAACGCTCTTTATCAAGCTTTACAAGAAAACCGATAAAAAGCCATTTACGGGCGTCGCATACACCTACCTAGGCCTTTTTTATGTGGCGGCTCCCTTTTCGCTATTGAATTTGGCTGTGTTTTCTGTGGATGCCGTGTACCATTACGAAATATTGGTCGGTTGCTTGCTTATTTTATGGGCCAGCGATACCGGAGCGTATTTTGCAGGAACGCGGTTTGGGAAGACCAAACTTTTTGAACGAGTTTCACCTAAAAAATCCTGGGAAGGATTCCTAGGAGGAGCTTTTTCTGCCATTGCTGTTGCCTTTATTCTTTCCCAGTACTTTGTGGTGCTAGAGGATTGGAAATGGCTCGTGATTGCAGGAATTATCATCATTGCAGGCACCTATGGAGACTTGATTGAGTCCCTATTCAAGCGCTCCATCGAAATCAAAGACTCTGGTTCTATCCTCCCAGGCCATGGAGGATTTATGGATCGCTTTGACGGATTGTTACTTTCTGCGCCGTTCATCACCGCTTTTTTGAAAATCTGTTAATTCTACCCCTAGCAATTAAAAAACTGCTTAAATTTACCATCAGTTTACTACTTAACGACCCAATATGGCTTACATAGAACCGGCACCGATAAAGGATAGAGAAAATCCTTTGGAGTCCATGATGGAGAGATTCAACATCGCAGCCGAGAAACTCGGACTTTCCGATGAAGTGTACAACGTACTGAAAAATCCAGCCAAGCAAGTGATTGTTTCCCTTCCCATCACGATGGATAACGGGAAAATCCAGGTATTTGAAGGCATTCGAGTGATTCATTCCAATATTTTAGGTCCTGCAAAAGGAGGAATTCGATTTGCTCCAGATGTGCATTTGGATGAGGTGAGAGCTCTCGCGGCCTGGATGACTTGGAAGTGTGCGGTGGTAGATATTCCTTATGGCGGTGCAAAAGGCGGTGTGCGATGCAATCCACGCGAAATGTCGAAAGGTGAAATCGAGCGTCTGGTTCGTGCTTACACCATGGCGATGATTGATGTGTTTGGTCCTGATAAGGACATTCCTGCACCAGATATGGGCACTGGGCCTAGAGAAATGGCCTGGTTGATGGATGAGTTCTCCAAAGCGCATGGAATGACTATCCCAGCTGTCGTAACCGGCAAGCCCTTGGTTTTGGGCGGCTCCCTCGGTCGAACCGAAGCTACAGGTCGTGGGGTAATGGTGTCAGCTCTCACTGCCATGCAAAAATTAAAAATCAACCCGTTTCAAGCCACCTGCGCCGTGCAAGGCTTTGGAAACGTGGGCAGCTGGGCTGCACGTCTATTGGAAGAGAGAGGATTGAAAATTGTCGCGATTTCTGATCATACAGGTGCATTCTACAACGAGAAAGGAATCAACATCGTGGAGGCAATCGCCTACCGCGACAGCAATAATGGCACATTGGAAGGCTTTGCCGGAGGAGAGAAATTGGAAAATGCAGCTGACCTATTGACTCTGCAAGTTGATGTATTGGTGCCAGCAGCAGTTGAAGATGTGATTACTACTGCCAATGCAGATCAAATTAAAGCAAAACTGATCGTAGAAGGTGCCAATGGCCCGACCTCTGCAAAAGCCGATGCCATATTGAACGAGAAAGGAATCATGGCCGTGCCTGATATTTTGGCGAATGCCGGTGGAGTAACGGTTTCTTACTTTGAGTGGGTACAAAACCGATTGGGTTACAAGTGGACAGCAGATCGCGTGAATAGACGCTCAGATCGGATCATGAAGGATGCATTTGACAACGTGTATCAAGCTTCCATCAAGTACGATGTGCCGATGCGTATCGCAGCGTACATTGTGGCAATTGACAAAGTAGCACAAACCTATACTTACCGAGGAGGATACTAAGTCGATTTTTCCTAAAAAATGATAACTTTGGGCGTGGAAAGAAATTTTCACGCCCTTTTTCATGCAAGGGATTCGCATCAAAACCCTATTTTCGAAAGGCTTTGCTGTTTTAATCAACTGGATATGATGACAATACATAAAGAAGGAAGAAGCCTGTTATTTTGGATGCTGCTTGTCCTTTCCTTAGCCAATTACCTGATTTATTATTTTTTTCCGGACGAAAGATTACTCTTCAATCTCGCGCTAGGTGTAAGTATTGTGCTGTACTTGATCGTGCTTCAATTTTTTAGAAACCCAATCTTTGCATTACCTCAAGAAGAGGGAATTGTGTTTGCTCCTGCAGATGGAAAAGTAGTGGTAATTGAGGAGGCTTTCGAGGACGAATACCTCAAAGAAAAGCGGATGCAGGTGTCTATTTTTATGTCACCGATCAATGTCCATGTGAATAGATCTCCAATTCAAGGTGTTGTAGACTATTTTAAGTACCATCCTGGCAAGTATTTGGTGGCTTGGCATCCCAAGTCCAGTACGGAGAATGAACGAACTTCGTTGGTCCTTCGTGATGCGAAAGGAAACACCTTGATGATGCGTCAAATCGCAGGTGCTTTGGCAAGAAGAATCAAGTGGTATGTGGACAAAGGATCTTCTCTACAGCAAGGAGAAGAATTTGGCTTTATCAAATTCGGTTCACGGGTAGATTTATACTTGCCCTTGGACGCAGAGATCCTCTGTGAGATGGGACAAGTGACCAAAGGGGCTAGAACGCCTATAGCACGATTGAAAGGGTAAATTTTGGTCAACAGTTAACGGTCCACTGTCTACAGTCAATTCTGCACACCGATTAATTCTGTTCCAAATTTGGAT
>JBEDEY010000287.1:0-9313 GCA_041175425.1 Bacteroidota bacterium
AGTAGATTCAAGTGCAGCAGCACTCCAGTTATCCACCGAATAATCAAAAGCTGCTGTAGCACCTAATGCTAGGGCTGCTGCTCTTTTTTCAGGACTACTGCTACTAACAAAAAGTTTTCCGCCCAAGGCGAGGACAAATTGAGCTGCGAACTGGGCTACTCCTCCCCCAATGCCTGTGACAAGCACTTGTTCTCCCGCTTTCAATTTGCCTTGAACTGCCACAGCTCGGTAAGCAGTAAGTCCAGCCAATGGCAAAGCAGCCGCTTCTTCCCAACTTAAGTGACTCGGCTTTGGAAAAACGCGATCTGCAGGTACTGCGACATACTCCGCAAAGGTGCCATTTCTTGGCATCCCGATGATTTCGAAATTTTTCCCTTGCGCCTTTTCATTATCTCCCCAATGAAGCGCAGGATTCAGCATGACCTCCAGACCGATAAGCTTGGGATCAACCGATGCTCCTACTTCTTCTACAATTCCAGCTCCGTCAGAACCCAAGACTATTCCATCCTTGATATTGGGATACAATCCTTTTCTGCACCATTCGTCCCGATGATTTAAGGCAGCTGCCTTGATTCGAATGAGGACCTCACCGGGCTGACAAACCGGTTTGGGCAGCGCTACAAGTTCAATTTTCCTGTCCGAAGACCGCTGAAGTACAATCGCTTTCATCAGAAATTAGAAGGGTGCAGGTTCATCTCCACCTAAAAATGCACTTTCAATATCTCCTTCATTTGCCTTACTCGAACGCATCAAAGTTTGATCGGTATCAAAGGTATTGACCCCAGAGGCACCGGAGGTAAACTTGCGCGAATAGCCAATCTCAGAAGCCTGGGGGTTTTGAAAGCCCATGCCCCCATCCAAGTCTGTAAACTTGGTGTAGCGACCGATAAATCGAAGCTTGATGTTTTCCAAGGAACCATTTCTGTGCTTGGCAATGATTACCTCTCCTACACCTGCAGTAGATGCTCCTCCCTCATCTTCCGTGATGCCATAGTATTCAGGTCGGTAGAGGAACATAACCATATCCGCATCCTGTTCGATGGCTCCAGATTCACGGAGATCGGATAGCTGTGGTCGTTTGTCTCCACCACGGGTTTCTACCGCTCTAGAAAGCTGCGAAAGCGCAATCACGGGGATGCTCAATTCCTTGGCAATCTTCTTTAAGGCTCGAGAGATACTCGCAATTTCTTGTTCACGGTTTCCTCCAAATCCTCCTTTGGAATCTCCAGACATCAATTGGAGGTAATCCACAACCACCATCTGAATGTCGTGCTGTGCTTTCAATTTTCGGCACTTCGCACGTAATTCCAAGATGGATAAGGCTGGAGTATCGTCCACAAATAGTGGGGCTTTGGAGAGCTTGGCGGTCTTGTGAACCAACTGAGCCCATTCGTGGTCGGCCAAAGTTCCCTTTTTAATTTTCTCAGAATCTAGCTCCGCCTCTGAAGAAATTAAACGATTGACCAACTGCACAGAGGACATCTCCAAGGAAAAAATTGCAACGGGTCGGTTGTGATCCACGGCAGCATTGCGGAGCACCGATAGCACAAAGGCGGTCTTACCCATCGCTGGACGGGCTGCAATGATTACTAGATCAGATTTTTGCCAACCTGAGGTAACCCGGTCCAAGGCGGTGAAGCCAGAAGGAACCCCTGTTAAGCCATCCTTTTGATTTTTTCTAATCTCCAACTCCGCAATCGCATCCCGCATGATGGAACTCATGTTTGCGTAATTCTTGCGGATATTTTTCTCTGAAATTTCAAATAGCGACTGCTCCATCGCATCCAACAACTCAAATACATCAGTTGTGTCTTCAAACGCATCTTTTTGAATAGTCGAAGAGATTCGGATCAACTCTCGCTTGATGGATTGCTCCGTGATGATACGGGCATGGTATTCAATATTGGCGGCAGAAGCCACCTTTGAGGTGAGTTCAGTGACGTAAAATGCTCCTCCGGCTACCTCCAAGGCTCCATTTTTTCGGAGTTGGGTGGTCACCGTCAACAAGTCGATGGGCTGACTCTCGGTAAATAAATCCAAAATGGCCTGAAAAATAACCTTGTGCGCTTCCTTGTAGAAACTCTCAACCTTTAAAATATCAATGACATTAGTCAAGGCATCCTTCTCAAGCATCAAGGCACCCAATACCGCTTCCTCAAGTTCAATCGCCTGCGGAGGAACTTTGCCTAAATAGTTGGTAGGATTATCAAAAGAAGGCTTTTTACGGTATCTGCCGGTGGGCGGGGTATTTTCAGTCATGATTCAAATTTAACTGCTACAAGTCAAGAGTTTTAAACAATTTTTCCCATAGTTATCAACAAGGAGAAAGGTCCACTCAATAAACCCCCTTCAGGCTCAAATAAGCAGTTTAGGCTAGTTTAAAACTATGCATTAACCCAGATGCCAAGCTACTGAAAATAGAAAAACTTATTCGAATTGGGATCTTGCTGCAAGATTTTATCCCTAAGTTTGAATACCAAATTAAATTTCGATTTATCCCACATGAAACACTACCATTTCATTGCTATAGGAGGCGCGGTCATGCACAATCTTGCACTTGCCCTTTTAGAAAAAGGCTACAAAGTCACCGGTAGCGACGATGAAATCTACGAACCATCCAAAACTCGCCTTCAGAAAGCGGGGATCCTTCCTGCTGATCAAGGCTGGTTTCCAGAAAAAATAAGCGCCGATCTCGATGGAATTATTTTGGGAATGCATGCCCGAATCGACAACCCAGAACTTATTCGTGCGCAAGAATTGGGGGTGCCAGTCTATTCCTTTCCGGAATTTATTTACAACCAAAGCCAAGCAAAGAAACGGGTAGTGATCGCCGGTTCCCACGGGAAAACCTCCATTACTTCCATGATCCTACATGTGCTCAAGGATCAAGGAGTTGATTTTGACTACTTGGTAGGTGCGCAAATCGAGGGCTTTGATCTGATGGTCCGCCTATCGGATGCACCCATAATCGTGATTGAAGGGGATGAATACCTCACCTCACCCATAGACCGTACGCCTAAGTTTTTTCATTACAAACACGACATCCTTTTGGTCAGTGGCATCGCATGGGACCATTTCAATGTATTCCCAGATTTTGAGGACTACAAAAGGCAGTTTTCCCTACTTATGGACCGAACCCCTGCCTCGGGTAGCCTGATCTATTGTAGTGCAGATCCCTTAGTAAAGGAAGCAGCGGAAAAGTCATCAGGTCAAGGAATCAAAATAGGCTACCAAGCCCACCCTTCACGAATTGACTCAGGAAAAACAACTTTGATTACCCCTACTGGAGAAGTTGAAATTGGAGTTTTTGGGGAGCACAACCTACAGAATCTACAAGGCGCACTTCACATTTGCGAATCGCTCGGGCTCTCCCCTGAAAAGTTCTATGCCTCAATACAAAGTTTCAAAGGTGCCGCCAAACGACAAGAGATTGTTGTCCAGCACGATACAGGCATTTTATTCCGTGATTTTGCACATGCTCCATCCAAATTGAAAGCAACGGTGAATGCAGTGAAAAATCAATTTCCTGCCCGCCGACTGCTGGCCGTACAGGAATTGCATACCTACTCCTCCCTCAATCCGCAATTTCTTCCCAATTATGCCCACAGCATGGATCAGGCAGATGTAGCAATTATCTACCTCAATCCCCATGCGGTAGCCCTTAAAAAATTGGAATTGATGTCCGAAGAAATGCTTCGAGAAGGATTTAAACGACAAGATCTAATGCTTTTTACCGAAAGTGCTGCCTTAAGCGATTACCTGCTTGAGCAAAACTATACGGACACCAACCTCCTACTCATGAGTTCGGGGAATTACGACAACATGAACCTCGAACCACTCAAACAAAAATTTCTATCCCATGCAGCTCAACCTTAAAAATTCCATCGCATTTTTTGATCTAGAGGCTACCGGCACCAATGTATCTACGGATCGAATTGTAGAAATCTCGATCGTCAAATTGAATCCGGATGGAGGACAACAGATCTATACCCGTCGTGTAAATCCTGGCATTCCGATTCCTCTTGAAGCTTCATTGATCCATGGATTGTATGACAAGGACCTCAAAAACGAGCCTTATTTCAAGGACCTAGCCCAAGAAGTGTTTCAATTTATCGGGACCTGTGATTTGGCGGGATTCAATGTACTCAAATACGACATTCCCTTGCTGGTGGAAGAGTTTCTACGGTCCGGAATAGACTTTGATCTCGATAAGCGAAATCTGCTGGATGCCCAGAAAATCTTTCATTTGATGGAGAAAAGAAACTTGAGTTCTGCCTACAAATTCTACTGCGGAAAGAAACTAGAAAATGCGCACAGTGCAGAGGCAGATACGCTGGCTACAGTGGATGTATTCCGGGCCCAAATCGAACGATACCTTGGCGAATCCGTCGAGGATTTACAGGGAAATAAATTGGGAGTTTTTGAAAATGACATGAAAAAAATTCATGCATTAGTCAACGAACGCATGGTAGACTTGGCAGGACGGTTTGTATTCAATTCTCAAGGCCAAGAAGTTTTCAACTTTGGCAAGCACAAGGGAAAAACAATCGATCAAGCCTTGAAAGAAGAGCCAGGCTATTACGAGTGGATGATGAAGGGGGATTTTCCACTGGACACCAAACGGAAACTTACCCAAATCAAATTACGGGGTTTTAATGCCCGTTAAGTATCAATTTGCATTTCAAAAAAAACAGGCTTGAGATATTCTCAAGCCTGTTTTTTTTATTTGGAATTTTCATAGTATTTCAGAGCCTCGGGCATTCGAGCATTTAAGCGCTCTGCACGTCGTTCTGGTCCCGGGTGAGTCGATAAAAATTCTGGGGGTGCTTGACCAGCGCTTGCAGCCATTCGTTCCCAAAAGATGGGCGCTTCTCGCGGATCATAGCCCGCCATGGCCATAAAAATCAAGCCCATTCGATCGGCTTCTAGTTCATGTTTGCGTGAAAATTGAAGCATTTTTAATTCGGAACCGATACCCACAGACTGTAGAAAAATATCTTGCGTCAAGGTGGGGTTTTGACCGGCAGCAGCAGAAAGGGCAGCAAATCCAAAATTAACCAGAAGACCCGTAGACATGCGTTCGTTGGCATGTGATGCCACCGCATGTGCGATTTCATGCCCCATCACCACCGCAATCCCTGTTTCATTTTTCGTAATCGGCAAGATTCCCGTATAAAAAGCCACCTTCCCTCCTGGCATACACCAAGCATTGACTTGCTCGCTTTTTAGTAGGTTAAACTCCCAGTCCAGGTCCTTGACCAGATCCCCGTATCCTTGTTCTTGCAGGTATTTTTCAACTGAGATAGCCATCTTTTTTCCAACACCACTCACTTGCCTTCCTTCATCGGAATCCGTAACTATTTCATTGGCTTTTAATGCTTTGGCATATTCTTCATTGACTAAGGGTTGAAGTTCTTGATTGGACAAGAATGCCAATTGACTTCGCCCGGTGAGTGGCACTTTAGCACAGGAAGAAAATAACCCGAAGAATAGAAGAATAAATACGGTCTTTTTCATGGATCAAATTTTAAAATCTTAGTTGCGTTGGAAAATCGTTCAGATTGAATCCCTAGTTTTACGAACGCTATTTTTAGTAATTTAGTTTTTTTAAGTCGAACTCCTTTGCTCATGTCTAGTACTTCCATTCTATCCTCTGCAGCCCTTTCTTACCAGAAAAAAATGTGCAATCCACTTATTTTTTGGTTTGCCATGCTAGTCAAATTGCCCACAGCAGTATTCTGGAGATTGAAGATGGTTCGCCTAGACCAGCAACATTGTGTGGTCAGCATCCCTTATTTCTGGAGAAGTCAAAATCCTTTCAAATCCATCTATTTTGCTGCGCTTGCCGGAGCGGCCGAACTGAGTACAGGTGCCTTGTGTCAGCTTGCATTAGCAGGTAAAGGACCATTTAGTATGCTAGTGGTGGATTTTCGTGCAGAATACAGCAAAAAGGCAAGTACAAAAACCACCTTTACCTGCGAACAAGGTGCAGAAGTTTTTGACTTAGTAGCGTCCTTAAATCCAGGTGAAAGCAAGCAAATCACCATGGTGTCTTACGGCAAAAATACGGCAGGCGAAGAGGTAGCACGATTTTTTATCACCTGGTCCTTCAAGCGAAAAAGCTAATCTTCCAGCAATAACTCCAAGCGGAGAAACTCTTTCAAAGCGGCCAAGACACGTTCTTTGGACCAGCCTAAAAACTCGTGCGCTGCATGAAAGGCATTGAAGCGTAAGATCAACTCATCCCATTTTTTTCGATCTAAATCATATTGCTGCATCAATTCGATCCGTACCGAATCCGAATCAATCACCTCCAGGTAGCCAACACGCTGCCGCTCCCAATCCAATCGCTTTTCATAGGCACGAAGCTCACGGTTTCTTTTGGTGAAATAACTGATAGGACCATAAATAGCGAATCCTGGTGTGGGTGAGGTTGAATCAGTGGCTCCAAAAGCGACTTGCTGGCTGAGTGGCTTTTCTTCAGTGGACGGCTCCTCAACCAAAATTAATTTACCATCTTTAAATCGGAAACTGTAGGGCTCAGCTTTTACTTGAAAAGTAGGAAGCAAACGGGCACGATCCTGCAATTCAATAAAGAGGAAATACTCGCTTGTGGCAACCCATTTTTTCTCCACAAACCCTGGAAAATTAAACACAAGGGTGTCGCCCATCAGGGCTGAAATGGAAAAATAACCTCGGGAATTGGTTTTAGAAGTTTCTCCTTTTGCATTGGTGACCACCACCCCTTCCAAGTATTTTTTATCCCAAGCATCAACGACATTGCCCGAATAGCGCCCTTGAGCACAGACGCTAATGATCCCGAGAAAAAAGAAAATAAATAGGACGCAATACTTCATAAGAAGCCAAAAGTAGGCAGTCCGAATAAGCTGAAAAATGATTTCCTGTTAAAGAACTTTAATTCTGCTCAATTTTATGCCCTACCCACTTCCTGGAATCTCTTAACTTTGATCCATGAAGTTTGCTCAGACCCGTATCGCTCCTACTCCCAGTGGTTATTTACACCTAGGCAATGCCTATTCTTTCCTTCTGACTAAAGCCTTGGCAAAGAAGCACGGTGCAAAAATTCTCCTGAGAATCGATGATTTGGACCGTGATCGCTACAGACCAGAATACCTAGAGGATATATTTGCCACTTTAGACTTCCTTGAAATTAAAATTGACCAAGGTCCAAAAAACAGTAAAGAAATGGAATCCACCTGGTCACAGGTGCATCGACTACCCATTTACACCGAAGGCTTAGCCAAGCTTGAACAAAGTAAACTCACTTTCTCTTGTACCTGTACCCGAAGTCAGATCCTTCAAATTGATCCAAGAGGCATCTATTTGGGACAATGCTTGGACAGACGGATGTCTCTGAATAAGAATGAATCCGCTTGGAGAATCAATACCTTGGATGCGGATTTTCTGGATTACATCGCCTACCCTGCCACACCTAAATCATCCCTAATTCCAGAAGAAGCGAGTTGTTACATCGTACGTAAAAAGGACTTATTGCCCGCTTATCAGCTCAGCTCTCTTCTAGATGACCTCCATTTTGGAGTAGATCTGATTGTAAGAGGACAGGATCTATTTCCCTCTACCTTAGCCCAGCTCGACCTTGCCCGAATTCTAGGGAAAGGAGAATTTGCGAAAACCACTTTTTACCACCACCCCCTACTGAAAGGACCAGATCAAAGCAAGCTATCCAAATCTGCAGGGGCCTATTCCATTCGACAGCTGCGCCAAGACGGTAAAACATTGGCAGACCTGTTTCAACTTCTTGGCCAAAGCCTTGGCATGAAAGAGACCCTGAGGTCCTTTGAAGATTTCGAGGGAAGCCTAACTCTATAAAAAAAGGGTTCTGACTGATCAGAACCCTTTTTCAATTAGCCTAACAGTAGGCTTACTTGTATTTTGCAGCTTCTCCAGGAGCTACCGCAGATTTTTGGATAAACTGACGGATGTCCTCATTGGAGGTAGCCAAGTCCTCTGCTCTTAGGTACATCATGTGTCCCGAACGGTATCCTTTGAAATCAATTCTATTTTTCAGCTTGCCATTTGGATCGATGTGCCAAGTGCTGTACTTCGCATTGAAGTAATCTGTTCCCCCATCAAAGTATCCGGACTGAACCATCAGGTGTAGGTAAGGATTCTGGCGCATCGCGGTACCCAAGTCATTCGCCGTGTTCTCGTTGCTACGATCCCATGGGTTAACTGGGCCAAAAAGGTTGTAAGTCAAATCGGTGTTGTACTTCAATACGCTTTTGGCATACAAGTTAAAGGCTGGTGCAAAGGCATGGTTCCAGCTTGTCAACGCAGGATCGAAATCGTAGCGGTCACCCGCTTCCATCCGGTCAAATCCTTTGTAACGGCTATCCAAACGACCTACGGTCATGCCATCTCTTGATCGAAGCAACTCTTTCCAGAAAAAGCTAGTGGGCACCATCAGGTTATGCTGAAGAATAGACTCCTTGCTCAAACCAGAGTAATAGGCCATTTTAGTTGCAATCGCATCACGATCCGACTCGCTGAGTAATCCTCCTTTAGCCATAGCTGGAAGAATTTCATTGACAGCCATTGGTTCCACGATAGCCAAGATCTCATCCAAGTCCTTAGCCTGCAATTCTGCCGGAAGGGCTTTATGGTACCAGGCTGTAGCTGCATAATACGGCCAGTAGTTTGCCATTTTCACCGGTCCATCACGCAAAATGCCCATGTCCGTAGGAGACACCAAGATTACCCCATTGAAATACATCCAATGTGAATTCTGCAATTGAGAAACCAAGCCAGCTACACGGGTAGTACCGTAGCTTTCGCCAATCAAATACTTGGGGGAAGCCCAACGATTTTGACGCGTCACAAAAGTGTTGACCCAATCCGCCAAATACTTGATGTCAGAATTGATCCCGAAAAAGGTGCTGCGAGGCGTATCTTCCTTTACAATTCGAGAATAGCCGGTGTTTACAGGATCGATGTACACGATATCCGCCACATCCAAAATGGAATGCGGGTTGGACTTGGTACCATAAGGCTGAACAGGGTAACCCTCCTCATCAATATTCAATACCACCGGTCCTGTGTAGGCCAAGTGCATCCAAATGGAAGCAGATCCAGGTCCTCCATTGAAACTGACCACCAAGGGTCTTTTGGCACGGTCTACCACATCTGTACGCTCGTAGTAAGTGTAAAATAAGGAAGCGATCGGTTCACCTTTCTCATCCCAAACAGGTTGGGTACCTGCAGTGGCTTTGTAAGGTACACGCTTGCCTTTAATCATGACTTCGGCGGTAGATTCCACCTTGGATTCCACTTC
>JBEDEY010000288.1:0-9169 GCA_041175425.1 Bacteroidota bacterium
CTATAAATCACTTCTCAAAAGCGGAAAGTCAAGCGATAGCCCACCAACACTGGATTAGAAATAAAAAAAGCCCCAAATCTTTTCGGGGCTTTCTGCATTCATTCTAAGTATTTTTATTCTTAATGATTATCCGGTTTTTTCACGACTACCCAAAGAAAATAGGGCTTGAGGATCAATTAAGTGAGCTGTGGACCATGGACTGCCAACTGTGGACGATTATCCGCAGTGTTTTTAGGTGTTTATTGAGCCACTGGCCTAATTGCGGATAATCCAATTATTTTTTCTGCTTCGCAAAATCCTTCGCGAAATAGGTCAAGATCACCTTTGCCCCCGCTCGCTTGATGGAGAGCAGCATCTCATTCATGCTTCGCTCGTAGTCAAGCCAACCCTTTTCAGCAGCGGCTTTCACCATGCTGTATTCACCGGACACGTTGTAAGCAGCGATAGGAAGTGGATGCGCCTCACTTAGCGACTTGATGATATCCAAGTAGCTCAATGCCGGCTTCACCATCAAAAAATCAGCTCCTTCGGCTACATCCAAAGCTGCCTCTACCAAGGCTTCTCTGCTGTTGGCAGGATTCATCTGGTAGGTTTTTTTATCGCCAAACTTGGGTGCTGAATCCAAAGCATCCCGAAACGGTCCATAAAAGGCGCTCGCATACTTGGCTGTGTAGGACATAATCGAGGTGTCGGTAAATCCATTTTCATCCAAAAGGTTCCGAATAAAACCAACTCGTCCATCCATCATGTCAGAGGGACCCAGGATATCCACCCCAGCATCCGCTTGAGCTAGAGCCATTCTCCCCAAGATTACCAAGGTTTCGTCATTCAGAATCTTGCCATTTTTAACCAATCCATCGTGACCATCACTGCTGTAGGGGTCCATGGCAACATCGGACATCAAGCAGAGTTCTGGAAAGTCTTTTTTGATTTGCCGCAAGGCCTTGAGGTAAAACGTTTCTGGATTGTAGCTTTCAGAGGCTACCGCATCCTTCAAAGATTCGGGATAGGCAGGAAACACATCGAAAGCGGTAATTCCCAGTTTCATGCATTCCTCAATTTCCCGCAAGGTCCCATCCAAAGACCTTCTGAAGATCCCCGGCATAGACGATACTTCACTTTGCTGGCCGCTGCCCTCTACGAGAAACAAGGGGAAAATCAAGTCCTTCACAGACACCTGGGTTTCTTCAACCAAGTTGCGTACTGCTTCAGATTTACGGTTTCGACGGGGTCTACGGGAGTTCATCAGGGTATCAATTGGTGAATCAAATCGGGACGAATTTCGGAATAATCCTCGATATACCAGTCACAGGGAGGCAAATCGGATTTTTGATGGGAGGAAAGCACGGCTACTACCTTCATGCCTGCATTTTTTGCAGCGCTCACTCCCGAAAAAGAGTCTTCAAAGACCAGGCAACGATCAGGAGTCAAGGACATATTGGCTGCAGACTTGAGGTACACCTCGGGGTCTGGCTTGTGTTTGCTCACCTGCTCGCTCGCCAGCGCTGATTCGAGATGGGGAAAAAGATCCAACTTCCCTGCAATCAACTCCATATTGGCAAAGGGGGCAGAGGTAGCAATGCCCGTCTTCAGTCCCGCTTGCTTCAGCCCATGAAAAAATTCCAAGAATCCAGAGATGGGATCCACGTGGGCTTGGTAAATCTCTCGAAACAAACTTTCCTTTTCAAATTCAAGGTCAAGGAGCTCCTGCCCCTCAATTTTTCTCCCTAGAAAATGACTTAAGATGTAGCCGTTATTTTTCCCATACATGTGCTGGAAATACTCCTCCTCCGTCGGGAAAAGGTTGCGCTTCTCAAAAAAGCGAGAAAAGGCCTGGGCATGGAAAGGGTTGGTATGGCAAATCACCCCATCCATATCAAAAATGACTGCTTTGGACATCAGAAGGATTGTTTGAAGGAAAACTGTGGGTAGCTGGGTTTTGTTGAGATCAACCGTAGGTGGCGACCACCGACTCGATGATGTCCACGCATTCCTGCAGCTGCTCCTCGGTCAATACCAACGGAGGCGCAAAACGAATGATGTTGCCATGGGTGGGTTTGGCAAGGAGGCCTGCTTCCGCCAACTTCATGCAAATATCCCAGGCGGTGGAACTTTCCTCTGTATCGTTAATCACCACTGCATTCAGGAGGCCTTTTCCGCGAACCAGGCTAAGTACGTTATACTTATCTACTAGGACTTGCATGCGGGAACGGAATAAATCACCGAGGTGACGTGCATTTTGCGCCAATTTTTCATCTCGAACGACTTCAAGCGCAGTCATTGCCACCTTGGCAGCTACTGGATTGCCCCCAAAGGTCGACCCATGCTGACCTGGCTTGATTACATTCATGATGTGATCGTTGGCCAAAACGGCAGAAACCGGGTAAAATCCACCCGACAAAGCCTTGCCCAAAATCAAAATATCGGGCTGGGTATAGGTCGCCTGCTTTTCGCAGTGCCCCTGACAGCTACAATTGCCACACACGGCTAGCAAAGAACCCGTACGGGCGATGCCTGTTTGAATCTCATCTGCGATAAGCAAGACGTTCTTTTTGCTGCATGCTGCTTTTGCTTTGCTTAAGTAGTCGGCTGCAGGCGTGTACACACCCGCTTCTCCTTGAATGGGTTCAATTAAAAATCCAACCACTCCATCTAGTTCTAGTGCGCTTTCAAGGGATGGAATATCGTCATAAGGCACTACAATAAATCCTGGCGTGAAGGGACCAAAATTCTTTTTGGCGGAATCGTCTGTAGAGAAAGAAACAATGGTGGTGGTGCGGCCGTGAAAATTACCCGCTGCCACAATGATTTTCGCCTCGTTTTCAGCAACTCCTTTCACTTCATGACCCCACTTACGTGCAAGTTTGAGAGCTGTCTCCACCCCTTCTGCGCCGGTATTCATGGGTAGCACCTTGTCAAAGCCGAAGTATTCCGTGATGTACTGTTCATAAGGCCCCAACTGATCGTTGTGAAATGCGCGGGAAGTCAACGTAAGCGTTCCCAGCTGTTCGATCATGGCATCTTTGATGCGCGGATGACAGTGCCCTTGATTCACGGCAGAGTAGGCAGACAAAAAATCATAGTAGCGCTTGCCTTCCACGTCCCAGACAAAAACTCCTTCTCCACGAGTAAGGACGACGGGTAAGGGATGGTAATTATGTGCTCCGTACTTTTCTTCCAAAGCGATCGCTTGACTACTAGAGGTGATGATCTCCATGATTTGCTTAATTTTGTATGCAGTTAAGACTATTGACTGCATACAAATATAGGAAATGCCCTTGGGCTACACCATGAAAAACGAAAAGAAGCCCGTGCCTCCTTTGACATCAGAAGATTATTACCTCAATGCTCAGGGGCTACTGGTTTTTACAGAAAAGTACCATTTAAAACGCGGTTACTGCTGTGGAAGCGGCTGCAAGCATTGTCCTTATCCGAAATCCTGAAAATCGAAGGAATATTTTTAAAATAGTTGTTGCTACTATCCGAAAAGTTCCGATATTTGCAGACCCAATACAGAAACGCATACCAATAAGGACATATTATCATGGCAAAAGTTTGTGACATTACCGGCAAAAGACCTCGAGTAGGTAACAACGTGTCCCATGCAAATAACAAGACGAAACGTAGATTTTCCCCAAACCTTCACAAGAAGAGTTTCTACGTTCCTGAAGAAGACGCATGGATTACGTTGAAAGTGTGCTCTAAGGCATTGAAGACAATCAACAAGAATGGCATTACTGCAGTTTTGAAAAAAGCGCAGGAAAACGGCATGATTGTAATCAGATAATCCAGTCACAGTCCCTTAAATCAACACAGAGATGGCTAAGAAAGGCAACCGAGTACAAGTGATTATGGAATGTACAGAGCATAAGAACTCTGGCATGCCAGGTACTTCTAGATACATCACCACCAAAAACAGAAAAAACACGACTGAAAGATTAGAGTTGAAGAAATTCAATCCGATCTTGAAGAAGATGACTGTTCACAAAGAAATAAAGTAATTTTAGCTCGGGACCTCGTCCCCTAAACAAAAAAGCAATGGCTAAGAAAGTAGTAGCAACCCTAAAAAAAGAAGGTGGCGTGTCTTACGCCAAAGTAATTCGTGCGGTAAAGTCTCCAAAGACTGGCGCATACACCTTTAGAGAAGAAATGGTCCCTTCGACTGAAGTTCAGGCGACCTTGAACAAATAATTTTACCTTCCTCGTGATGGTTCTAAAGTCCCTCTGATTAGTTCAGCAGGGACTTTTTCATTACCTTGACTTTCAATTAGCGACAAATCCCATGGGAATTTTTGGTTTCTTCTCCAAAGAGAAAAAAGAAAGCTTGGACCAAGGTCTTCAAAAGACCAGTGAATCCATTTTCTCCAAACTCAGCAAGGCAGTAGTCGGCAAGTCCAAGGTCGATGAAGAAGTGTTGGATGAGTTGGAAGAGGTACTCATCGGCTCAGACCTAGGCGTAGAGACGACCGTCAAAGTAATCCAACGAATTGAAGAGCGCGTAGCGCGAGACAAATACCTCAATGCTTCGGAGCTAGACAGCATTCTTCGCGAGGAAATTGCCCTGCTGCTGGAAGAAAACAACACGCAAGACCTGCTGGACTTTGACCTGCCGGCAGAAAAAAAGCCCTACGTAATTCTTGTTGTTGGCGTCAATGGCGTGGGCAAAACCACCACAATTGGCAAATTAGCACACCTCTTCAAAAGCGCAGGAAAATCCGTAGTCCTTGGCGCTGCCGACACCTTTAGAGCCGCAGCAGTGGACCAACTGATTCTTTGGGGCGACCGAGTGGGCGTACCTGTCGTGTCGCACGGCATGAATACTGATCCTGCCTCCGTGGCCTTCGACACCATGAAGCAAGGCGTGGATACCCAGGCAGACCTGGTCATCATCGATACTGCTGGTCGACTACACACCAAGGTCAACTTAATGAACGAACTCACCAAGATCAAGCGCGTGATGCAAAAATTTATCCCAGATGCCCCGCATGAGATACTTCTCGTCTTGGATGGATCTACTGGACAAAATGCATTTATGCAGGCCAAAGAATTTACCAAAGCCACCGAGGTAAGCTCCCTAGCCATCACCAAACTGGACGGCACCGCCAAAGGTGGCGTGGTTATCGGGATTTCAGATCAATTCAAAATTCCTGTCAAATACATCGGTGTAGGAGAAAAAATGACCGACTTGCAACTCTTCAACCGAACCGAATTTGTAGATTCTCTTTTCAAAAAGAAATAAATTAATGACCCTCCGAAAACTCGGAGGTTTTTTTATCCATATTGGTTTCGCGAGGAGGCATTGGAAGCAAAGGGATTTTTGAAACTGAAACTGGAAAAAATCTGTAAAATTGACCCCATGACACAAGACATCTTTCAAGAAACTCAGCGCTTCAGACAAATCTGGATTTGGGCACTGATCCTAGGAATTTCGGGATTTTCAATTAGTTCTTTATTCTTATTGGAAGACAAGGCTCCACTCACAGTCGGAGATTTAGCCTTCCCAATAGGCATGGTATTACTATTAAATGTGCTTTTTTTAGGGTTTAAGCTCAGCACCCAAATAAAAGAGGATTCCCTATCCTACCGATTTTTCCCATTTACGCGCTGGAGAACCTTTCGCTTCGAAGCGATCGAAACCATGGAACTCATAGAATACAACGGCTTGTGGGAGTACGGAGGCTGGGGAATCAAATGGAATGGGGATTCCTGGTCCTACACCACCGGAGGGAGATGGGGCATTCTTGTAAAAACCCAGGATAAAAAATTCCTTCTTGGAACGCAAAAACCCGAGGAAGCGAAGCAGGCTATTGCTCAATTTCTTGCGTTCAAATCTGCTTCTCCAGAAAGTGGACTGGAGTAACTCGCTCCAATTTCTACATCCAGTAAAAAAGAGTACGGACGAATTCCGGTCCAAACCCTAGAGAAGAAGCCCCTCTTTTGGTAACTTGCAGCCTCATACCTAGTCTTATGAAATCCATCATCAGTTTTGTCATCCGCTATGTCCCTCGGCCTATCCTTCAAACGGTAAGCCCGATAGCGATGAAGGTGCTCTCCCAACTCAATCGTGGTTCGGAAGTCAGCTGCCCTGTCTGCTCCCATTCCTACAAGAAGTTTTTGCCCTATGGCCGCATCGCACGAGAAAATGCGCTCTGCCCCAACTGCCTAGCACTGGAGAGACACCGCTTGATGTGGCTTTTTCTAAAGGAGAAAACCAATTTTTTTACAGCTCCCCTCAAGGTGCTTCATGTCGCTCCAGAGCATTGCTTTATTGAGCGATTTGATGCGATTCCCAACTTGGATTACATTACTGCTGACATTGAGTCCCCACTCGCCAAAGTGAAGATGGATGTACACGACATCCCTTTTGACGACAACACCTTTGATGTGGTCTTTTGCAACCACGTATTGGAGCATGTCGAAGATGATCTTCGCGTATGTTCTGAATTTAACCGCGTCCTGAAGCCTGGAGGCTGGGGGATTTTGCAGTCACCCGTTTATCCCTTGGAAAAAACACTCGAAGACAAGACCATCACCGATCCAGCTGAACGGGAACGCTTATTTGGACAGCGGGATCACGTACGGAAATTTGGAAAAGATTACGCGGCTAGACTTCGGCAATCTGGAATTCAGATCGAAGAAAACCAATTTGTGAAGGAGCTTGATCCTAAAAAAGTGAAACAGTATGCACTTGCTCCTGACGAGGTGCTATTTGTCTGCAGCAAGGGAAACTAACCTTTACGCCACTTTAGCGCCAGTTCCACTAGCAATCCCGATCCGTAGCCACAAAGCTGTACGATGGAGGTCAATAATGCCAAATGACCCACTAACAGCGAGCGGTGCTGCCAATAGGCTTGGTTGATCACAAGGATAGTCCAAACCCAAAAGATAAGTAGGTGAGGGATGAGCAGGAATTGAAGAAAAATTAGGTTCACCCCAATCGAAACCAGAAAAAGAAGGAAGAAGCTAGGCAAGGCATGTACCAGCTTGATGGCCTCGGGATGAAAGCGAGAGACGTTGACCCGATTTCTCCCAAAGGAAAAAGCCTGCTTCGCAAATGACACTAGTGTGTTTTTTCGCTTGTGGTAGACAAAAGCCTCAGACACCAATTCCAATCGGAATCCTGCTTTCTTGATGCGCAGGCTCCATTCGATGTCTTCCCCACGGTTGGGATCCACAAAACCACCCAGCTGCTCAAATACGCGTCTTGAAACCCCCATATTAAATCCCCTAGCCTGGTAAGCTGAGGGATTTTTGAGTTTGCCGCGAATTCCTCCGGTAGTCCAGAACGAAGTCATCGCAAAGTCCATCGCTTTTTGTAGCGGAGAAAAATCCGCAGCTGCAGCATCTGGCCCTCCAAAGGCATCTAGAGACCGGCTAGTTATCGCTTTTTCAAGTACTTCAAAATAGGTAGGTGGTAGGAGCACATCCGAATCGAGGATCACAAAAAAATCTCCTTTAGCTTGTTTCATCCCAAAATTACGGGCAAAGCCTTGACCGGTATTCTCTTGAAAAAAATAGTGGATGGTAAGTTGGTCTGCAAAGGCATCTACTACTTCCTTGCAGCGCAGGGTGGAACCGTCTTCCACCACGATTACCTCAAACTGGGTATTGGTTTGGGGAAGGAGGCTGCCCAACAAGTCCTTGATTTCACCCGGTCGATTGTAAACAGGAATGATACAGGAAAAGAACATTAAAAATCTAAATTGATTTCTTCGTCGATCTTGTATTCAGGCTCTTTGGACTGGTTGGAGGTCATAAGCTCCGCAATAAAGCCTGTCAAAAACAACTGTGCTCCAATCACCAAGGCTACCAATGCCAAGAAAAACACGGGCTGATCCACTACCTCTCTCACTTTTATACCTTGACTCAGTCCGTAGATTTTTTGAATGATCAACCAGGCCGTAATCACAAATCCAGTGAAGAAGGAAAGTGTGCCTAGCAAGCCAAAAAAGTGCATTGGCTTTTTCTTGTAGCGGTGCACAAAGGATACGGAGATAAGGTCCAAAAAGCCATTGAGAAAGCGCTCCAGTCCAAACTTGGAATAGCCATACTTACGGGCTTGGTGGGCCACTACCTTCTCACCAATTTTGGGGAAGCCGTTCCACTTTGCTAAAAGCGGAATGTAGCGGTGCATTTCTCCATAGATGTGGATGTTTTTCACCACCTTATTGCGGTAGGCTTTCAATCCACAATTGAAGTCGTTCAATTGAATTCCCGAAATCCAGCGGGTCACTCCATTGAAAAATTTAGAAGGGATGGTCTTGGAAATGGGATCGTGTCGTTCTTTTTTCCAACCCGACACCACATCTAGCCCTCCTTTGATCATGGCGTAGAGTCCAGGGATCTCGTCTGGACTGTCTTGGAGGTCTGCATCCATGGTGATGACCACTTCTCCAGAGCAACGCTTAAAGCCGGCATCCAATGCGGCAGATTTCCCATAGTTGCGGGTAAAATTAATCCCTTTCAATGCGGTATTGCTCGCTGAAAGTTCCTGAATCACCTCCCAAGAACGATCCGTACTGCCATCATTGATCAGCAAGACCTCATAGGTGTAGGCATTTTCCTGCATCACCCGGTTGATCCACTGGGTGAGTTCAGGAAGGGATTCTTCTTCGTTGAATACCGGTACAACTACGGAAATCTGGATCATATTAAAAGTCTAAGGACTTGTCTTTTTTCTTAAGAATTGCTCCCAAAATCAAGGCAATGAATGCGTAGGCAATTAGGCCGAATCCAAAACCTTTCAATTGACCGACTAGGGTAAAGTTAGAGGCTGAGGCTTCTTTCATTTGTTCAAGGGTCTCCGTTGGCAGGGAGTCCGGATTTTGACCAAAACCCTCCATCATTTCCAGTTGAGATTCAAAAGTTAGTTCACCAAGAACTTGTGGCAAGGAAGGATCAATCACTTGGAACAAGAGCATATTTCCAATCAATCCAATGACACCGGAAATTAAAATGGCAAAGAAGCTAAAGTTGAATGCAGTCCCAAAAGACATAAATCCACCCACTTCTTTTCGGTACTCTTTTCCAAAATAAATAATCAGCGAAAAGAAAAGCACCAAGGCAACCAGGCCAAAATAGCCAGAAGCGAGAAAGGAAGAATCGATAAAATAAGCTAAGTAGGTGATTACCAAGGAAACTAATCCTATGGTTATTCCCGGTTTTACAG
>JBEDEY010000289.1:0-2550 GCA_041175425.1 Bacteroidota bacterium
CCGCTATCCAGTACAAGACTTGGCGGCAAATCTTCAATTTCTTTTGGGTGGGGATTGGTAAAAAATCCTTCACCCATCCTCCCGCACACAGCACTACCTGTTTGGCTTGAATTTCTTTCCCCTCCACTTGAATTTGAAAATACTCCCCCTGAGCTTGAATAGCCGTTACTTTAGATGAGGTCCACACGGCAGCTCCTTGTTTCTGGGCTTGCTCCAGCTGGGTCTGTATCGCTACTTCGGGGAAGAGGTAACCTGCCTCTTCTTCCCAATAAATCTTGCCAGTTTGGGGCAGCAGAAAGGGTGGATAACTTTCTTTAAACTCTTGATGGGATAAAACTCGATGTGAAATCTCCTGATTTTGAGCATAGCGAAGGGTACGCTCCCAAAAGCCTTCCACTCCGTGCTTGGACCAGGGATCCAAGCCTGAATCTAAAAGAATCCCACCCGTTTTGGTTCGGATCTTTTGTCCAGATATCGCTTCCAATTCGGCCCAAATCTCATGCGAACGCTTGGCTAAGGCAACATACTCTTCTCCTTCGCCCACCGCCAGACGGGTAATGCGCGTTTCTCCATGGCTCGAACCCAGGGTATGTGGCGGTTCAAACTGATCTATTCCCAAGGAGTTTATTCCTCGCTTGCTCAGCTGAAACAAGGTGGCACTCCCTACCGCTCCCAAGCCTACGACAACGACGTCGAAATTAGATTCATTCATACCGCCATATTACTACAAAAAAGAAAAAAGAAGGAGCGGAGGGCCTGAAAAAGAACCAATCGAAGGATTATAGCTCGTCAATGGGATTTACCTGCGCAGCAATCCATGCAGGACGCCAGGATGCCAAGAGGGTAATGGTCACCACCGCCAAACTAATCCATACCAAATCTGGCCAATGGATTCGCACGGGATAGGCATCCACCACTCCAGAGGCAATGCCCAAGGAGATCAACCCAAATTTTTCTTGAGCTCCGACCAGAAGGAGGCCCAAAATCAAACCCAAAATAGCTCCAGAGAAGGCAATCAAGGCCCCTTGCTTCAGGAATATTCCTCGGATCAAGGAATTTTTTGCCCCCATGGATTTCAATACTGCGAGGTCCTTTTTCTTTTCAATCGCCAGCATGCTTAGGGAAAAGAAAATGTTAAAAGAGGCCAAAGCCAGAATGAAGGTGAGTGTCAAAAACACCACTAGCTTCTCCAGCTTCACGGTACGAATCAGCGTAGCATGTTGTTCATCGGCATTTTTTACGGCGAACTCGGCTCCTAAATGCGTTTGTACTGCTTGCTGCACTGTTGAAATGGAATGCCCCGGAGCGACCTTAAGCTCCAAGGCAGTACGCTTTTGGCCATAGTTCAGTAAATCCTTAAAAAAATCAAGCGGGACAAGGATGTATTCGTTATCCACACCCTGCTCTATACTGAAAAATCCTCGTGGCTCTACCTGTCCTGCAGCATACAGCTGGTTGGGATCTAGAGAAGCCGCAGATTTGGGTGCCTTGGGGTAATAGATTTGGAGCACTGAATTGATATCGTCCAAGTTGACAGAAAGGGCAAAAGCTACCCCACGCCCAAGGATGGCGCCAGGTCTCAGGGCCGTGCCCAAGGTGGTGTCTCCCCAAAAATATCCCTTTGAGAAGCGCTCGTGATCAAAGTAATTGTCAGAAACTGCCTTGACTCGGGCGATGTGTTGGTTGCCTCGGTATTCTAGGAGCGCATTGTCTTCAATTACTTCAGTAATGACCTCCACCCCTTCCACTTCACGGATCCCATTTAACCAATCCTCAGTTGCCACAAAACTCTTTCCAGCTACTGGCGTCACTTGCAGCTCGGAGTCAAAACTTGAAAAAAGTCCACGAATAAGATCCTCCAACCCATTGAACACGGACATCACTGCCACCAAAGCCATGGTGCTGATGGCTACCCCTACCATCGAGATCAGGGATAGGATAGTGATGAAGTTTTGCTTCTTCTTGCTTCGGAAATACCTGCCTGCAATGAAAGAACTTGTGTTCACGAGTTAATTCGTTGATTAATCCTCTTCCTCCTCCTCTTCGGGAGCAGGGGGAATGTGTAAATCTGAAATCACTTTATCCATGTGCTGCGCATAGGTGGCAGACTCATCCGAGAAAAACGCCAATTCAGGAATCACGCGTACCGACTTACCGATGCGCTTTGCCAAAGCATGACGAATTTCCTTTTTGTGTTCATTGATCGCATCAAATTGTGCCTTTGGATTGGGCAACAAAAAACTGAGGTAGGCTTTGGCAAATCCCAAATCAGGACTCATCATGACCCGAGTAATGGTCACCAAGGTAGAGCCTACCAAGTGCTTGGCCTCTTTTTGGAAAATATCTCCCAGCTCCTTTTGAATTAATTTTGCGTATTTTAATTGTCTTTTGCTTTCCATCTGAAGTATTTATGATGCAAATTTAGCGAAATACTTGGGCATGCTTTAATTTCGAGTCAAAACCAAATACCCCCGATCCACCTTGTTAAGTTTTTTCAGAGTAAACGACCCCATTCGCCTAGTTGGTATTCTACTCTATGTCATCTTGTTT
>JBEDEY010000290.1:0-13270 GCA_041175425.1 Bacteroidota bacterium
TAAAAATCAGTTGGAATTCCTCCAATCCATGAAGTCGACAGACCTAATTCCAGGGCCCAAGTCTTTGATCGTCATCGGTGTAGACGGGGTTTGCCAGTACGATTACAGCAATCCCGCAAAACTCAAAAAGTTAAGTTGCATCCAAGTAAGCAATCCCATTGAAGTCAGCTAAGATGAGGCACAGCAAATTAATTTTCATGTTTCTTCTCTCTTGGTCAAGCATGCAACTCGCAGCTGCCCAAGAGAAAGGTACAGTCACTCAATTGGAATTGGGCCTACTGGGCGGAAAAACAAAAGACCTGTGGGAAGAAAAAACCAGCAATAGAACTACTCTTTCCTTTACCGCCTTTCATGGGAAAGAAGTTTTTCGGAATCAGAACCTTGGATTTTTTGTTGGATTGGATGATTATCCTAGCATAACCCTACTTCCTGTGGGTATCGGCTGGAGAGGATTTTTAGGAAAAAAGTCGAAACCTCAATTTTTTGGCAGCCTTGATCTGGGCTATGGGTCCACCGTACTTGAAAAAGTGGAGCGGACAGATTGGTCAAGCACTTGGTACGAATCTGGACTGGTATTTCGCCCAGCTGCAGGCATAAAACTTCCCGCCAAAAAAGGAAACTGGGCGCTTACTGCAAGCCTGGGTTACAAAAGACAACCAACCTATTTTTTCGAAGGTAACCATAGCCAAACAGAGACGAAGCCAAAGATTCCACTTTTTCGTACCAGAGATGCACTCCCCAAGGGATTTAGCTCCTTAAACTCGACTTCTACCTTGTACCACAGCCTGAGCTTCCAACTGGGGATTCTATTTTAAGATTCCAATTCGAGTGCACAATCCTCGAATACTTAGATTAAGCCTAGTTTCTTTAGAAAAAGAGTCTTTTGACCGTCCAAAAAACGACAGCAAAGAGGAAAATCAAAATGGAAATCTTGTTGATGCCGTGCATCATGCGCAAATTGATGTTGGTGGGAGCATTTGGGTCCGGCTTTTTAAAAACCCGCAGAAAATAATTTCCTACCTCGCCCAACTTGAAAAACTCCTTTACTTGATTCTTTTCTTCCATGACAAAAGCTGTTTAAATAGTAACCAGCACGGGTAAAGATAAGTTTAGATTCAAGCTCAAAAATACCCTTACCAATAAAAGGCGCAACTAGAATTTGATTTTTGAAGTGGTGACTATCCTATAATTTCGAGATTAGCGTTTATTATTTAGCTAGGGAACTGAGCGAAATTATTCTCTCTTCATCCAAATTATCAAGAATAAGGAAGGGTTTTACTCCCGTTGACTTAATATCGTTCCCCTTCATCGCAAAAGCCTCTTCCTTCCTGTTTGCAATAAAAATTTCTGTTCTAACTGGTAAGGAATAGGATTTGATTTGGCCAGGAGTTAAATCACTTACTCTTATTTGAATTTTACCATCGGGTGTATAGATCACAAGCGAGAGATGGTATACCTCCATTGAGTCGTTTGAAAAGCTAATACGAATAGAATCCTGAGCATTGACAGAAAATGCCCAAAAAACAAAGGAGACAATCAAGGCTATTTTTTTCATTTAAATCGCCTCTGGTTCTAACCACTTGCCATCCTCTCGGATGATATTGATCAATTCGTCTACCGCTTTTTCGGAAGCCACTGACCGCTTCACCACTTCCTTACCCTTATACAAGGTGATTTTTCCTTTGCCCGAACCTACATAGCCATAATCCGCATCGGCCATCTCTCCAGGCCCGTTGACGATGCAACCCATGATGCCAATCTTTACCCCTTTCAGGTGGTCGGTACGCTTGCGAATCATTGCAGTGGTTTCTTGCAAATCAAAAAGCGTTCGGCCACAAGAAGGACATGAAATGTATTCCGTCTTAGACATGCGCGTTCGAGCAGCTTGAAGCACTCCAAAGCTGACCGAGTTGTGCAGTTTGATCTGCTCCAACAATTCACTCCGACTAGCCTTGGATCCTTGAGGCAAGGAAATAAATATCCCATCCCCCTGTCCATCCACCAATAGCCCACCCACATCGGTGGCCGCATGGAGCATCGTCTGGTCTGCGTCCTGGACGGGGTAACTTACTTTTACCACCACAGGCACCGCACAGTTGGCCAAAAGAAGGTCCACAAAAGCCCTTCTCACAGCTGGAAGCGAATGAGCATTCGAGGTATGCAAAATGAGGACGGTGTCTTTTCTAGCACGAATTAGTGTAATCGCATCCTGTATTTCCAGATCGGAGACCTCGAGGAAATTTAGTTCCGGGTGAAAATGAGTCGCTCCTCTAAATTCTGAGAGCTGATAAAGTGGAAACTTATTCTGTTGGTCTGCTACTTTTTCCCAAATCGAAAAATTCTGAATCTCCTTCATCCCATTGGGGAGCATAAAGGGAATGGAATGATCTCCTGAATAAATAAAGTCACAGCCCAAGTCATTCATCTTCCACTTGTCCAACTCAGGTAGATAAAAATGCCCTACAGCCTTCATTTCCCGATCAGTCACTTGTTCAAGTTGTGAAATATCCGCAATCACCCGAGGCACATTCTGTCCTCCAAAATTGTAGATTTCAGTCGCCTGTCGTTTGCTGTAGTCAAAAGGAGTAATTGGATATTCGGTAATGGGAGCAATAGGCGCATGCGCAGCTCTGTGCGTGTAGCGATCGATTAAGGCTCGGGCTACAGGCGCTTCAAATTCGGGATCTTCGGTCAAGGAAACGCGTACGGTATCTCCCAAACCATCTTCTAGCAAGGTACCAATGCCTACTGCGGACTTAATTCGTCCATCCTCCGCCTCTCCTGCCTCAGTCACCCCCAAATGCAAAGGATAGGGTTTAAACCCTCCTTCATTGAGCTTCTGAACCAGCAGGCGATAGGCCTGAACCATCACTTGGGTGTTGGAGGACTTCATAGAAATGACGATGTCGTGGTATTTTTCGTCTTCGCAGATTCTGAGAAATTCCAAGGCTGACTCCACCATCCCCAGCGGGGTATCTCCGTAGCGACTCATGATACGATCGGAAAGGGAACCATGGTTGGTACCGATACGCATCGCAGTACCATGTTCCTTACATATTTTTATCAAAGGCAAAAACCGCTCTCGGATACGCTCTAATTCTTCCGCATAAGAAGCATCGGTGTAGTCGATTACCTCAAACTTCTTTTTATCAGCATAGTTGCCTGGATTGATGCGCACTTTCTCAACGATTTTAGCTGCCAATTCAGCTGCATTCGGCGTGAAGTGAATGTCGGCTACCAAAGGAGTGGTATAGCCCCGCTTACGCAGTTCTTCCTTGATGTTACGCAGGTTCTCCGCCTCTTTGAGCGAAGGCGCAGTGATTCGAATCAGCTGACAGCCGGATTCGATCATCCGAATGCATTGTTCCACAGAGCCTTGCGTATCCATCGTATCAACAGTAGTCATGGATTGCACGACGATGGGGTTGTCCCCACCAATGACCACATCACCTACCCGAACAGGTATGGTTACCCTTCGGGAATACTGAGTTAAACTGTTGCAATAACCGCCATCAAGTGGCATGATTTGAGATTCCATAGGTTATATATCTCCAAGTTGGGGACGAATAATTAGTTCTTCAACTACAGCACCGGGGGAAAGGTTATAGGCTCCCCAAACTGAGTCAGCCACATCCTCCGCATTCACAAAGCGAGTAGCTGGCAAATCCACCCCTGCCCAGGCATCCGTCAGAGTAGCTCCAGGCAAAATAGAAGTCACTTTGATTTGATGGGGTTTAAATTCCTCTCGGAAACACTTCGTCATCCCGAGCATGGCCCACTTCGATACGGAGTAACTCCCTCCATTGGCATAAGCGGTGATGCCAGCAATGGAGCCAATACTAAAAATATGTCCAGATCTGCGCTGAATCAGTTCTTTGGCAAACGCTCGAGTCAGGTAATAAGCAGAATAGAGGTTGGTGTCCATCAGAAACTCTAGATTTCCATCTGCCTCCTCATGAAGGGATCCTGGCAAGAAGACTCCGGTATTGTGTACGATGACATCTGGAATCCCTAGTGCCTTTACGGATTCAGCAAAGGACAACACCTCCTCTTTTTTGGAAAGATCGGCTACCTGGGTGTACACAGAAATGCCAGGGTGAGCTTGCTCTAGCGATTGCTTCAAGTCTTGCAAATCCTGCTCATTTCGAGAACAAGTAAAAATTGCAAACCCTTCCTTGGCAAACCGCTCGACGATGGCACGCCCGATTCCCTTGGTGCCGCCACTTACTAGGACGCTTTTCTTCATTTGTTTCGCTTCTTAATAGTTAGTACAACAACTATTTACTTCACACAAAGTTACATTTTTTTATGAATTGCTCTGCAGCGAATAAATACCTGGGAAGTGATTGTTTTTTGAACCGAAAAAAATGCCCTTTTTGCCCCCTAAAGTAGGTTTCAGCTTTTTGCCAACGGAAAAGTCAGGAAAAAAGTAGTGCCCTTGCCCACTTCCGTTTCAAACCAAATTTTACCTCCAGCGGTTTCTACCCCACTCTTTGCAATGGCCAAACCGAGCCCTGAACCCTGACTTTTAGTACTGAAGTTGGGAATAAAAATCTTGTCTCGTAGTTCCACGGGAATCCCTTTTCCATTATCTGAAATTTCTAAAAACACAGCGCGATCTGTTAGCCAAAGCCAAATCCGAATCTGCGGCTTAACGCCCGACTCCACTGCCTGCATGCCGTTGATAATCAAGTTGGAGATGACACGTCCAAAAAGCTTATCATCACCCAAAATAGAGATGTGATCCGTAAAGGAATCGTCCTGGAACTCCAGCTCCATCCGCTTATCGGTTTTGTACAATTCCAATACCCGAAGCAGTACCTCTTTAAAATTCATCAACTCATTGTTAGGCAGTGGCATCTTGGCAAATGTGGAAAATGAGGAAGCAATTCCACTCAAGGCATCCACCTGATGAATCAGGGTTTCCAGCGATTTCTTCAATTTATCCGCATCTTCCAATTTTCCTTCTTTCTCCAGGCGTAGCAAATGCTGCAAGGTAAGTTTCATTGGGGTAAGCGGGTTTTTAATCTCATGGGCCACCTGCTTGGCCATCTCCCGCCATGCAGATTCCTTTTCAGTGGATGCTAGCACCTTCTTACTTGCTTCCAACTTGGAGAGCATCTGATTGTACTCGTTGACCAATAGCCCAATTTCATCCTTTGAAGACCAGTACATCGGCTCGTTGTTTTCTAGATTGGTCACTTTGAGTTTCTGGGTAAGCAAACGAAACGGTAAAGTCAAGTTCTTAGTCACCAAAAAGGATATGATCAAAAACAGTATAAAGATGACCACAAAGGCATTGAACACATTCCCCAACACATCCGAAATAAGGGAATTGAGTTCTTCTTCTGACTCAAAAAAAGGAATGGCAACTACTGCATTTATCGAAGAGTTGGTAGGTGATGGAATCGCCAAATACACGGCTTGGTACTTGAGCTTCCCTACCTGCTCTTCCAGTAGCACTTCCACTTCTTTGGCCTCTACCAGCGCAGCCATGGCTCCAGGGTGCATCCGGTTAGACAACAGCTTCTTTTCAAAAATAGCCGTCCTACTTGAAGTCAATAAAGACCCTTCCTTCCCATACAAATGAATATCCGTACCGACAGTCGTTGCTAGGGTATTGATTTCCTCTGTGAGCGCATCACGGTCCACCTCCTCTAAGTTTTGCCCTGCAAAAAACCGAACCAAATTCCCTTTAATTAAGCTGGCTTTTTGAAGATACTGCCCATTCAGGTCTTCCCTGTAACTTTGTGAAAGCAGGCCAGTGGTGATGATGGAAATAATTAGGATAGGAAAGAAAAATGCAAAATTCAGGTATAGCTGAAGCTTGGTAGAGTAGTTAAACTCAAAATTTCGTGAACCTTGAATCAATACGCTCCCCAGAATGGATAAAAATGTAAGGAAAACAAAGACCACAAAAAACAGCGAAAAAGTGCCAAAAAACTGTTGAATAGAAGTAACAGGAGAAGATAAAATCCAAAGTTCCTCTCCATTTTTGATTCCAAGATGCTGGTAACCCAAGGCTTCAACTCCTTTAGTTACCAAGGATGGATTTTGCAACAACAAGCGAATTTCTTCCTGCTGGTAATTGAAGCTACCCGAGCTCCGAACCAATTCCCCTTCTTTGAAAACCCCATAATCAAAAGGATCTGCTTTTAATTTTTCAGCATACTGTTCATCCAATAGAAGACGAGGATAGGCATTGCCTGCTTGAATGCGTAGTTGATCAAACTCCAAATAAAGGGTTCCCAATGCAAGGCTCCCCTTATTCATTGGCAGAAAGGCAACGAATTTAGGTCCATCCCCACTCGCTGAATCTTGTACCGCATACAAATTGGTCACCTGAGTAGCATAGTCACTTTTGACAAACTCTCGCTGCAATTCCCTCAAATCCAAGCCATCCAAAGGACCTCCCAATTGCTTTCCTGTGGGCGAAAAAATGCGAATCAGTACCTCGAATTGATCAAAGTAATTGTCCAAGTAAATCTTTCGGATCTTGGTCACTACTGGATCCTTCGAAAGTAAGGGGTCCGCCAATCGGTTTTGGATGAAAAGATCGTTTTTAAGCCTTGAAAAAATATCTTCCAGAATCAAAGCTGTTCGTTCTTCTGTAGCCAGCAATTGCTGATTTGCTACCGCAACCTTGGATTGCGCCAATCGAACAGCAGAAGCTTGGTAGCTACTTGCCGCCACAATTCCTGCAGCAACTAAGCTTGCATAAAAAAGAGTAAGGAAGGTTTCTAAGCCCAACCGGTAAACATTGGCTACTAAATCATATTTAATGATAGAAAAAAGAAACAGAAAGTGGAACACACCCGCAACTCCAAACCAAAAGTTCCAAACAAACAACCCTACCGTGCCTACTCCTGCTACTACAAGCAAAACGCGGTACATACTTCGCTTAGCTGAACCCGCTCGTATAAATAAATTAAGTAATGAAAAACTTAAAAACACATAAGCTGCAGCCCATAAGAAGATAATCAGGTAGCTAATCCCAACCATCTTATCAAAACTTGGAACGGAAGAAATATCCAAACTCCAAGACGCATGCAGTGCCAAGTCTTGTACGATTGCCCAAAGGGCACAAAAAAATAAAGTGGAAATTGCAAAGGCGATCCCAAGCAAGCCCTCCTCTCGAAATCGAATTTGCCAAGATGCAAATTTCTCTAATATGGGTTTGGAAGAGAGTTGGTACACTAGGAGGCCTAGAATAAGCACACAACAGGCCGTATGGAGTAAAAAATCCCCCAAACTAGGCAGCAACCAGGATGACTGGTACCTACTTGAATCAAATATGGAAAGGTCCAAATAGGCCTCAGGAAAATTAAAAAGTAGCATTCCCGCCCGAACCACCACAAGAATAAAGAACCCATAGCCTATCGCTTGCCATACCTGTCCTTTCATCCATTTTTTTCGTAAAAAAATAAAACTGAGAAATGCATAGAGCAAAAAGAGGGAGAAACTAAAAATTAATAAGGGAGTAGTCCAGGTTTTCCCTACTGAAACAAAACCCAATTTAAAATCCAACCCAAAAAGAGGTCGCCCAGAAGAAGACTTAACCTGGAAAGCCCCATCTGCGGGCTTGGAGTAAAGTGTAAACAAGGAATTTCCAAAAATCTCTGGATTAGGCCCCATTACCACATCGTCATTTTTAATGTTCCCAGCCCATACCAATCGAAAGGCTTGAACAAAAAAATCACTCCCCTCCTTCGGTCCTATTTTTTGAAGCTTTACCAAAAAAGTGCCGTAGGGCGAGTCCAAAATTTGAAATTCGCTCGCCAAATCTAAGGAAGCAAAATCCAAAACAAACTCATTGCTTGACCAATACAGCAGCTCTTTCTGTGGATTAACAATGAAAAATGGATAGGAAAAAGACCCACCACTTACCCGCGCAAAACTCAAGGAATCCGGATTGCCTCCTTGGCGTTGAAAAAGTTCAAAATCTTGATTGAACGCTATTTCTACTGCATGAACTTTCTTTTCAATGGCCTGGATGTAAGTCTCCTCTTGACTTTTTTGATACACAAAAAAATTCAAAATCAGGACTACTGGCAGAAGGAGTACACTTCCTAAAAGAAGAATACCTCGGACGGAAAGTTTCATGAAGACTAAAAATAAAAAAGCAAAGTCTGGCATCAAACTTTGCTGAGGAGTATTAGCGGGGTTGCAGTTTCGCTTTTTTCTTTTTTGAAGATCTATACCACAGGTAGCCTATGATTCCAGCCATCAAATACGGCATCACCACCAAGTATAAGATTCCACTATTTAGTCCTGATCCAATTGAGGTCTCCCCATTGCTTACATTATTTTCTACCGATGCCCTACACATGGCGCATTGCGCGGATGCTCCAAGGGAAACAAGAAAACTCATTGCAAAAAGAACTGCGATTTTGAATTTCATGGGTACTTCTGTATTTGGAAGTTAAACTACAGATTTTAGAATGTCTGGGTATAGTATGGCGAAATCATCAGGTAAACGATTACACCCGTCACCGACACGTACAACCAAATGGGATAGGCATATTTCACCACTTTGCGGTGTTTTTCCCGCTGGTTGGTATAGCCATAATAATACGCAAATAAAATAGGGAATAGCGCAATCGCTGCAAATAGGATGTGGGTGATCAACAAGAAATAATACACCATGCGAATGTTACCTTCACCACCAAAGGAAGTACTTTCTGCTGCGCCATGATAGATCACATAAGACACCAAAAATATAGCTCCCAACACAAAGGCAACAGTCATCGTCGCCCCATGCAAATTGTATTTCTTCTGCTTGACAAATACCAAGGCCAACACTAAAGCTAGCGAAGCAGCAGAATTGATAATAGCGTTGAGGTGCGGAAGAAAATAAACCCAACCACCCAAAGAAGTGATTTTGGTAGGCATAAATAAAAGGACCGCTACCGCCAGCGGAATGGCGATAGAAATACCAATTATCCAATTTTTAACTTTCGCTTCCTGCGGATTGCTCGTCACTGTATTAGTCTTTTCCATAGAGTAAGATTTTTGTTTCCAACATCAAAAGATCCACTTGTTCTCGAGTAGTACCACTGTAGTACCCGCGGATTCTTCCTTGGTCGTCAATCAAAATAAATTTATCACTGTGCACAAAATCGTCTGGCACTCCATTTCCATCCATCGCAGGCAGTACAAATCCACAGCGCGCCAATTGGAAGGTTTCCTCTTTAGAACCTGAAAGAAAATGCCATTTTCCTGGAATGGCATGATGCTTTTCAGCGTAGGCCTTCAGGATTTGTGGAGTGTCGTACGTTGGGTCAATGCTAATGGACATGATTTGCACCTGGGGCTCGTCCCGAAAATGATCATTTACCCGTTCCATCTCCTTAGACATCAACGGACAAATGCTTGGACAGGAAGTAAAAAAGAAATCTACAATTGTGATTTTACCTTGCATCTCCTTCCTCCCCATGGGCTTACCTTCCTGATTCATGAAAGTGAATTGAGGAATGTAATGCTGGGAACTATCTGCCACAGGACATTCTTGAAGAGGGTTGTCTACCCCATTTTGAAAAAGAATAGGAAGCTCATATTCGTTTTTCCCAAATCCCTTCAAAAATAAGAAGATCAAGACTGGGATCAACAAAATACAAACGAGAACAAGACCCTGAAGAATTCGTAAACTTCGCATACTTATGTGTAACAAAAAAGAAGGTTGAAGTGATTCACTTCAACCTATATTTTTTTTTGATAATCTATTCTTACCAACGCATCAGAAAGATGTCAGAACCTTCCTTGACTAGTGCGATGACTAACCAAACCAAAAAGATTAAAGGAACAATAATGGAATAGAAAAGCGGCTTGGCTTCTTCACCAAGGTGCATGAACTCCATCATGATGTATTTGGCCTTCCAGATAGTTAACAGGATAAAGAGCGAATACAATAGAATACCTCTATCCATGGTAAATGCCATGATAAATTCCGCTACCGTGATGGCAAGTAGAATAAAGGCAGTTTTCCAAATTTTCTTGATTTTCTCTTCGTTTCTAGGGGATACCTGAAGCGTGGATTTTGTGTCTTGAACTTCCATAGTGTGCGAATTGAAATGCTTAGATCAAATAAAACAAGGTGAATACAAATACCCAAACCAAGTCTACAAAGTGCCAATAAAGACCAATTTTTTCAACCATCTCGTAATGTCCTCTTTTGTCATAAACTCCTACAGCTGCTTGGTAAAAGCAAAGGAACAACAAGAAAACACCGATAGTTACGTGGAAACCGTGGAATCCAGTGATGAAGAAAAAGAGTTGCGCAAACGCTGCAGGCCCATATTCATTGACCATCAAGTTGGCCCCGAAAACTGTCTCAGTTACATTCTGACCCAAACCATTCACATAGGTGAGAAGTGAACCATTGTCTGTACCATGGATAAAGTGAGACCACTCCCAAGCTTGGCAGCTCAAGAAAGTGATGCCTCCCAATAAGGTCCAAAGCATCCATTTTACCACATCATCTCTATCGTTGCGATGACCAGCTTCTACTGCCAATACCATGGTAACCGAACTTGCAATCAAGATGAACGTCATGATTCCCACAAAAACCAAAGGTGCATGAATCCCATGTAAAAATGGAAGCGCTTCAAACACCAATTCAGGCACAGGCCAGTACTCATTGGAACCCGTGAAGGTTTCTGCAGCGCCTGCATAAGCAGGATAGCTGACACGGATGGCCAGGTAGGTAATTAGAAAAGCAGCAAAGGTGAAGATATCAGAAAGTAGGAAAAACCACATCATGAGTTTTCCATAACTAGCCTTTAGGGGTTCATTTCCTCCTCCCCAAACGCCTCTCTTCGAACTTACTTCAATAGCAGTAGAATGCGCAGACATAGGTAATATTTTTGTGCTGAGTTAATTTTAATGATTCAAAAGCAAGAATAAAAACAAATACAACCACAAACCTCCTAAAAAATGCCAATAAGTAGTGGCCATTTCCAAGGTATTTAGTGCTTGTGAATGCACCTTGTATCTAAAGGTCGAAATTAATACAATAATCAGAAAAATCACACCGCTGATCAAGTGAAGCGCATGTAATCCGGTAAAAACATACAAAAAAGATCCTGCTGGGTTACCAACAAAAAACACTTCCCGATCTACCAACGCTATCCAACTGTACCATTGGCCAATCAAAAAGGCTATTCCAAGCACAACAGTCATCACCATCCCAATGCGCAGCCCAAGAAAATTATCCTTTTTCGCTGCATAATAGGCCACTTGCAAGGCAATGGAACTTAGGATTACAATCCCAGATGTAACCCAGAAAATTTCAGGCAACTCATACTCAAGCCAATTACCCTCAGCCTGACGAACAATATAGGCACTAGTCAGGGCCGCAAAAATCATCACCACGGTAACCAAGAACAGCCAGAGCGCAAACTTTTTAGGATGCATGCTTATGGGCTGCTCAACGATATCACTATATTTTAATTCACTTTCCATCACTTAAGGCATTTTATCTAACAAATAGGCAATCTGTACTACCGGCAAATAAATAAAGGATCCAAACATGATTTTTAAAGCTGACTTCCGAGAACAATCACGCATCAACGAAAAGGTTTGCGCCAAAAACAACACTCCACAAACTGTGGCCACAATTCCTGAATTCAATCCAACCAAGCCAAAATAGCTTGGCAACAAACCCAAAGGCAACAAAAAGAGGGTGTAAATCATAATCTGAATCGCTGTATTCAAATCTTGACCTCCACCACTTGGGAGCAACTTGAATCCCGCTCGCTTGTAATCCTCATCACTCACCCAGGCAATAGCCCAAAAGTGAGGGAATTGCCAAATAAACTGAATTCCAAAAATGATCAAGGCCTCATAAGTAATCGCTCCAGTAGCAGCAGTCCATCCCAACAAAGGAGGCATGGCACCTGGAATCGCTCCAACAAATACAGCAATCGGACCCACACGCTTGAGCGGCGTATAGGCGAATACATAGAGGAGCATACTCAAAATCCCTAGCCCAGTAGTCAATGGATTGGTGAAAATCCAAAGTAAACCGATCCCCAAGAGTGCGATAAAGCCTGTAAACCAATAGGCTTCCTGTAAAGAAATGAGTTGTAAAGGAAGTGGACGATTTTGGGTACGTTTCATCAACTTATCCAAATCACGTTCCATGATTTCGTTGGCCGCACCAGAAGCACCCGAAATGAAAAAGCCTCCAAGAATCAAGCCTATAAATCCTGGCCATCCAAAAACTCCACGATCACCAAGAATATAGCCAAAAACAGCAGAAAAAGTCACCAAAGCAGAAAGCCTAAACTTAATTAAATCAGAATAGGCTGCAAGCTTACTTCGAAGGAAAAATAGAAAGCTATTTGATGTCAAATCAACTGAACTCATAGTTGTGAATCAAGTTTAAAGTTAGACTGTTCCTTCAATTGGAGCATTAATATAAATTGAACCCCCAAAATCATGGATCCAAAGAGCAAATGAATTGGCTGTAGGTAAGCAGGCAAACCAAAATAGGCCATCCCAATACCGGATGCAATCTCGACTACTAGCAATACCAAAAGAGCTTGATTCCAATAGCTTATGGAAGTATTTCGACTTGTAAATTTAAATGCCCACACAAAATAAATCACATGAACAGCCAAAAGAACTAGCGAGAAAGAACGATGGACTAAGAATACTAAACCTACGCTACCAACCCACTCTTCACGAAGCATATTACCCATAGCAAATGAAACCCGGTCAATCCCTTCTCGTACTTGGGTTCCCAACACCACTTGAATCAACATCAACAGCGTAGCAACCAACATCAACCAAAAGATCTTTTTAGGCATAGAATTAGTAACCTGATCTTGAGTTAATAACCGCGCAGCGCGACGATGACTATACAAAAGCACAGCAACCAAGGCTAAGGCGAGTAGCATGTGTACGGTAATCATCCATGCCAATAAATTAGTAGAAACAACAATTGACCCGATCCAACCAGTAAACGTAACTAGCACAAGGGCAAGAAATGCTGTAATTGGAATCCATTTGTCCTGAGACCAAAGTGAAAATGACTTTACCAAAGTTGCTAGAATCAAAAGCCCAATCACTACACCGATAAGCCGATTGATGTATTCAATCCACGTTTTAGTAGCATTGAACTCTTCTTCAACTTGAATCGATTTGTCATTGGCAAGTTGATTCGCAGTTTCCTCAAAGCCCAACTTGGACAAAGTGGCTACAAAACGATCGTTCTTTGCGAGTCTTTTTTGGAGGTAAATCTCCTGATAGTTTTCCGGAAGTTGCTCCA
>JBEDEY010000291.1:0-6090 GCA_041175425.1 Bacteroidota bacterium
AAAAATTAGGTGTAATCGATTAAAAAATTGAAAATGGGCATTCCATCTATTTACAGTACGTAAATGTCGAATGATGAATGTCCAATGTCGAATTAAGAATAATGAAGAAGACTTGCTGGTGGAACTAACTCTCCTAATCTAGTTTCAACACCGCCATAAAGGCCTCCTGAGGGATCTCGACATTGCCAACTTGGCGCATGCGCTTCTTGCCTTTCTTCTGCTTTTCCAAGAGTTTGCGCTTACGCGAAATATCACCACCATAGCACTTCGCCAATACGTTTTTACGCAAGGCCTTTACTGTTTCACGAGCAATGATTTTTTGTCCGATGGCCGCCTGAATGGCGATTTCAAACATTTGACGCGGCACCAACTCCTTCAGCTTGTCGCAGAGGCGCTTGCCCCAATCGTAAGCCTTGTCTCGGTGTACAATCGCAGAAAGCGCATCCACCGGCTCCCCATTGAGCATGATATCCAAGCGCACCATGTGCGACTCCTGGAAGCCCTTTAGTTCGTAATCCAAGGAAGCATAACCTCTGGAAATCGTCTTCAAACGATCAAAGAAGTCAAATACAATTTCCGCAAGCGGCATATCAAACTGCAACTCCACTCGATCTGAGGTGAGGTATACCTGGTTTTTGATTTGACCCCGCTTATCCATGCAAAGGGAAATCACAGGGCCTACATATTCTGCTGCCGTGATGATGGAGGCTTTTACAAATGGTTCTTCGATGTGCTTAAAGCGCGTAGGATCAGGCATATCGGAAGGTGCATTCACCACCTGATACTCGTCATTGGTCATGAGGGCCTTAAACTGCACCGAAGGCACTGTAGTGATGACCGTCATGTCAAACTCACGTTCCAAGCGCTCCTGCACAATTTCCATGTGCAACATTCCCAAAAATCCGCATCGAAAGCCGAAGCCCAGGGCGGCAGATGTTTCCGGCTCCCAAACCAGGGAAGCATCGTTGAGCTGCAGCTTTTCCATGGAGGCACGTAGCTCCTCAAACTCAGTTGTATCCACGGGATAAATCCCTGCAAAGACCATCGGCTTTACATTTTCAAAGCCCTTGATCGCTTCAGCACAAGGGTTCTTGACGTGCGTCACCGTATCTCCAACAGCTACTTCCTTGGCCACCTTAATCCCCGAAATGAGGTAACCTACATTACCCGCACTCATGGTTTGCTGCGGAATTTGGTTGACTCCTAAAATTCCGATTTCGTCTGCAAAGTATTCTTTGCCTGAGTTGACAAATTTGATGCGATCGCCTTTTTTAAGCGTGCCGTTGAAAATCCGGAAGATTACTTCAACGCCACGGAAGGAGTTAAACTGGGAATCAAAAATCATGGCTTGAAGTGGAGCCTCGGGATCCCCTTTGGGAGGCGGAACATTCTCGATCACCTTGGCCAAAATATCCTCGATACCAATGCCTTCCTTGCCCGAAGCCAACACGATGTCTTCCCGCTTGCAACCCAATAGGTCAATTACTTCATCAGCAACCACCTCAGGGTCTGCACCCGGCAAGTCTATTTTATTCAAAACAGGAATGATTTCTAGATCATGCCCTAATGCCAAATACAAATTGGAAATGGTCTGCGCCTCTACCCCTTGGGAGGCATCTACGATAAGCAATGCACCTTCGCAAGCTGCAATGGAGCGAGACACCTCGTACGAAAAATCCACGTGACCTGGCGTATCAATCAAGTTGAGAATGTACTCCTCTCCCTTGTAGTTGTACTTCATTTGGATGGCATGGGACTTGATCGTGATGCCACGCTCCCGCTCCAGATCCATGTCGTCTAGCAACTGGTTTTGCATTTCTCGGTCAGAAACCGTGTTGGTCGTCTGCAGCAACCTGTCTGCTAGTGTACTTTTGCCGTGGTCAATGTGGGCAATGATGCAGAAATTTCGAATGTTTTTCATAAGCTTAGGTGTTGCAAAAGTAGGAAAAAAGAAGCTTTCTTGGTTAGGAGATCCAAGAAATAGACCAGTTCCAAGCAAGCTTTTTTCTCAATTCTTTGTGCAATTTCATAATCCCTTGTTTCGAGAGTTTGTTTTGAACTAAATTCTCGAGTTTCGGCTCTTTTTGAAGCACCTTTTGCCAGGTATTTTAGTTTCTAACTTACCTTTGTCCACCCAACCAATTCTTTCTCATGCAGGCGATCGCAGAACGAAAAAAATCCCAAAACATAGGCGAATACCTCGTGTACATGTACCAGATGGAAGACCTCATCCGTTCCTACCAAGGGAATATGGAGGAAATCGAACAGTATGTGATCGCCCATTACCCGGTGACTGATGAGGAAAAGGAAAGTATCAAAACCTGGTTTGCAGGATTAGCTGACTCTATGCAGCAGCAGGAGCTGATGCAAAAAGGGCACCTTCAAGAACTTCAAGAGCTGGTGCAGCAACTGCTCGAGCTTCATTACCAACTGTTGAAAACCGACGCCAACTACGTAGCCACCTTTCACCTAGTCAAGCCTCACCTGCTCGAGGCAGTGGAAGCTGCCCAAACGGAGGATCTTGGAAATGAAATTCAAATCTGCCTGAACGGGGTCTATGGCTTGCTGCTTTGTCGTTTGCTTGGCAAAAAAGTAAGTGACCGGCAGCTAGAAGCCGCAGAGGCCTTTGGTAATGTGCTTAGCCATTTGAATTTCAGCTACCAGCAGCGCCTTTTTTTATCGCCAAATTGAGAGCAGCCAGCATTTATTTGAAAAAATCAATCCTCAATTTTACAATCTCTGGTTATTTTCTTTTTTACTAGTTACGAAAGAAAATAAGACTTGAGGTTCAAGAAAGTGAGCAGTGAACTGTGGACTGTTGTCCGTTTGCATTATCCGCAATGATTAACGCTCATTTTAAGCCACAGGTAAAATTGCGGATAATAATTTTTACATTTTTTCAAAAAGGACCCCTCTTGCACCTTGAATTCTCGTATGTAAGAAGAATTCAATCTGTCTCTCCATGGTTTTTTATCAAGAATCTCCCGAGCAACTTTTTATCCGTTTGGATGCTCAACCCACCGGACTAGACGAGGCAGAAGCACTGCGTCGTGGTGAAAAGCAAGGACCCAACCTCCTCCAAGAAAAAAAGAAAAAGGCCGTTTGGCTTCTTTTTCTAGGTCAATTTAAGGACCTCATGGTACTAATTCTTGCTGCCGCCGCCCTGCTCTCTGGGCTTGTTGGCGACCTGACAGACACAGTAATTATCCTGGTCATCCTGCTATTGAATGCCCTACTGGGATTCATTCAAGAATACCGCGCTGAAAAAGCCATGGATGCCCTCAAGCAGCTCACCGAAACCCAGAGCAAGGTACTACGCTCCGGCAAGCTTGTTACCCTGCCCTCCAAGCAGCTAGTCGTGGGTGACCTCCTCCACCTGGAGACTGGCAACAAAGTGCCTGCCGATCTTCGCTTGCTGGAAACCTTCTCCTTAAAAATCGACGAATCCACCCTAACCGGCGAATCCATCGCCAGCGACAAGAGTCCAGAGACACTTTCCGCCAAAGCTCTCCCCCTCGGCGATCAAAGCAACCTGGCCTTCAACGGGACCCTAGTTACCCAAGGTCGCGCAACGGGAATGGTGGTGGCCATCGGAATGAATACTGAGATCGGCAAGATTGCAGCCCTACTCGAACCTAGTTCGCCAAGGACACCCCTGCAGCAACGGATGCATCGGTTTAGCAAAGTAATTGCCCTCGTTATTGGTGTAATCTGCCTCCTACTTTTTCTTGCTGGGCTAGCCCGTGGGGAAGAGGTCCTCTCCGTACTTCTCCTCTCCATGAGCCTTGCCGTAGCCGCTATCCCCGAAGCACTTCCTGCGTTGATCACGATAGCTCTTTCTTTGGGCGCCAGCAGGCTGGCAAAAGGCAAGGCGCTGGTTCGCAAGCTCCCCGCCGTGGAAAGCCTTGGAGCCGTCACCTACATTTGCACAGACAAAACAGGAACCCTTACTCAAAACAAACTTACTGTAGTTCGCACAGAAGCCGCTTCGGACATCCCGCTTCTTGAAGGCTACAGCAACCTACAGCTTGCCCTTGGCCTCTGTCAAGATGTGCACCTCAATGCGAGGGACCAACCAGTTGGAGAATCTACCGAACTGGCCCTTGTCAAGCAGTTGCTCACCGAGATTTCCGTGACGCAATACCGCCAACTCAATAAGCAGCTGCCGCGAAAGATGGAGCTCCCCTTTGACGCAGTAAGAAAACGAATGAGCACCATCCATACCTTGGGCAATCAGGTGATTCTCTTGTGCAAGGGAGCGCCTGAGTCGATTGCAGCCGTGCTGGAGGATGCTACACAGGCAAAACAACTCACCAAAAGCGCTAGCCATTGGGCAGGTCAAGGAGAGCGGGTACTTGCCTTTGCCGGCAAGGTATTGGACAAAATGCCTTCGGAAAAGGAAAAAGCTACGCTGGAACAGCACCTCAACTATTATGGCCTAGTCAGCATGATTGATCCTCCACGCGAAGGGGTAAAAAAAGCCATCCAGGACTGCTTCCAAGCAGGCATCACCCCGGTGATGATCACAGGTGACCATCCTGCCACCGCCAATGCCATTGCCGAAGCGGTGGGCATCTGGAAACCAGGAAGTTTGGCGCTTACGGGGTCTGCATTGGCCCAACTTTCTGACGAGGATTTTGCGAAGCAGGTGGAGCAAGTGAGCGTCTATGCGCGAGTAGCCCCAGAGCAGAAGTTGCGCATAGTGCAAGCCCTTCAGCAAAAGAGGCACTTCACTGCCATGACAGGTGACGGGGTCAACGATGCCCCTTCGCTCAAAGCAGCCACCATCGGCATTGCCATGGGCATTGCCGGCACAGATGTGAGCAAGGAAGCCGCTCACCTGATCCTATTGGATGACAATTTTTCAACCATCGTCAAAGCTATCCAAGAGGGGCGGCGCATCTATGACAACATCGTTCGCTTCATCAAATACATCCTCACCTGCAACGGCGCTGAAATATGGGTCATCGGCCTGGCCCCTTTCCTAGGCCTTCCCATTCCCCTACTTCCTATTCATATCCTGTGGATCAACTTGGTTACGGATGGCCTCCCAGCACTGGCCTTGGCCAATGAAGGCGCAGAACCAGACAGCATGCAACGGCTGCCTCGATCACCCAAACAAAGTTTGTTTGCCAACGGCGTAGGGTACCACATCATCTGGGTCGGAATTTGGATGGCAGCTGTCACGATTTTTACCCAACACCTTGCCATCCAGCAAGGCTGGCACTGGCAAACGATGGTCTTTTCGGTGCTTTCCTTCTCTCAACTCGGACACGTGCTTGCCATTCGTAGTGACCGCACCTTCTTATTTAAGCAGGGAATCCTAAGCAATAAGCCCCTAATCCTCGCCGTGGGGGGAACCTTTCTGCTTCAATTGGCAGTGATTTACCTACCTTTTTTCAACGATTTATTTAAAACGGAAGCGCTATCGCTAGGGGAGCTGGCCGCTTGCTTAGGCTTGTCCGCCTTGGTTTTTCACGCAGTGGAATTGGAAAAATGGCTGCGCACCAAATTCTTTCCCCTACCCACGGTACCGGAATAGTGTGGCCGGATCCAGTGGTAACGATGTCATTTTAAAAAACGAGGAGGCCGTTTTCGGAGAGGAGTTCCCAAACTTCGGAGTCGAGCAGCTCATCGAAATCGCCAAGCTCCTGCTCGTAATGTGCACGAATGTCCTTTACTGTAACCGAGGCTTGGGTATGGCTTACTTTTCCCAGGAGCCAAAACACCCAATGCCCTAACTCTAAAGGAAGCTCAAGGGCAAAATCTTCTTTTTTGCCCGAAAAAAGCAGTTCGCATAGCCCATCCTCCAGTTCATCCAACTGCGGAGCACTGCCCAACCAGCAGATGCGGTGGTGGTCTTTTATAGGCTTGGAGGAAAGTTCTTCCAGCTGTTTTGCAATGTAGGTACGGGGGATGCTGGTAGGAGGAATCTTGAAGTCAAACCAGTTTTTCAAAGGGAGATCGAGACCTACTCCTTGCATGTAGTTGAACAAGGATTTGCGCAGCCCTTCCGAAAAAATGCCGTGATCCACCCCTACCGGATCAACGAAGTCCACCTCGTTGTTGGCAAAAGCTCCGAGTGACTCG
>JBEDEY010000292.1:0-2782 GCA_041175425.1 Bacteroidota bacterium
GTAGTCAGCTATTTGATTCGGGAACAGTTTTATGGTTTTGTTCCCCACCAAAAAAAGGCAGTGAGCACTTGGTGGAACCGACTTTACCTTTCCATTTATGTTTGGAGCTTAAAGGAGTGGAACCTAGATCGTTTCATTCAAGGATGGGTTTTCCGGCCCTTAAAGAAGTTGGGACATCGCCTTGATTTTCTGCGGTATCGAACTTTGCTTCTGTACTTTATCCCAAGCTATGCATTGGGTGTGTATTTACTGGTTGAAGGCTACGTACTACCTTTTTGGTTACACCAAATTTTACCTGTTGTATTTGCATTTCTAGCCTTATTGATGGTATTGAAATCGTTTACTGAGCGCAGGTCCATTCGTTTGGCTTGGACCTTGTTGTGGATGAACCATTTTTGGATGGTGCTAGCCATAGCTGAAAATGAAAATTTTGCAGCCACTGAAATTGCAATTTACCTCAGTGGCGTAGTGTTCTTCGGTACACTGGGATGGGGATTGATTATTTGGATGACCAAGCAACATGGAGATCTTGGCCTGTATGGCTACCAAGGCTATGTTCGACAACATCCATTGGTTGCATTCCTTTTCCTATTGGCAGTGTTGGGACTCATTGGGTTCCCGATATCCCCTACGTTCATCGGGGAAGATTTGCTTTTCAGCCACATCCATGAAGATCAGTTTGTACTTGCTTTTCTAGCAGCTTTGGCCTTCGTAATGGAGGGTGTAGCTGCGGTACGCATCTATGCACGTCTCTTTTTGGGGACAGTGCCTGAATCCACTATCGGTTTACATGCTGACACTTTGCCAGCGGCAAACACAAAAAAGATTGCCTAACTAATTACAGACTTTAGACGAGGGCGTAAGTCCTTAAATAATATGAAAACAACAACAAAAACACAGGTGCCTAAAGACGGTTGGGCCGGTTTAAAAGAAAATTTTGCTGCGGATGCCACTGCAGGGTTTGTGGTATTCTTGTTGGCCATGCCCCTAAGCTTGGGGATAGCCAAGGCTTCTGATTTTCCTCCCATTATGGGTTTGGTTACTGCCATCATTGGTGGGATTCTAGTCAGTGTCATTTCTGGTTCACGTTTGACAATCAAGGGACCTGCTGCAGGACTTATTGTGGTCGTTGCCGGAGCAGTAGCTGCTTTTGGCGGAGGAGAGACTGGATGGAAGCTCGCACTAGGCGCAATGGTCGTTGCTGGATTGGTTCAGGTGTTATTCGGCCTGTTCAAGTTCGGAAAGTTGGTGGATGTGTTTCCTCTTTCTGCCATCCACGGGATGCTAGCAGCTATAGGGATTATCATCATTGTCAAGCAGATTCCGGTGTTTTTGGATGTCAATCCAGAGCTATACAAGGGGATGAGTACAGTGGCAATGATTACCTCAATCCCTACCTTTTTCGCTAATTTTGATCCTAGAGCCACGCTTATCGGGGTTTACAGTCTGTCCATTATGCTTGGCTGGCCTTACCTCAAAGACTTTACCTTAGGTAAAATTCCGGCACCATTGATGGTTTTGCTGGTGGCAATTCCTTCGGAGTTGGCCATGGATTTTGCGCATACCGAGCCTCCCTATGCCTTGTTGCATATTGGAAATTTGATGGACAGTATTTCGCTGCACACTGATTTTTCTGGAGTTTTTCAGATTGGAACCTTTGTGAAATACGTCATCATGTTTGCCCTCGTGGGTTCGCTTGAGTCCTTGTTGACCGTGAAGGCAATTGACCTTGCGGATCCTTACCGAAGAAAGTCCAATACGAACAAGGACTTGATCGCTGTGGGTGTGGGAAATACAGTAAGCGCATTTTTGGGTGGATTGCCGATGATTTCTGAGGTGGCTCGTAGTTCTGCGAATGTCAATCAAGGTGCCAAAACCCGCTGGGCAAATTTCTACCATGGGATATTTTTGCTAGTGTTTGTGCTGGTGGCCACACCCGTAATCGAGATGATCCCGAATGCTGCACTTGCGGCCATGCTTATTTCTGTGGGTATCAAACTGGCTCACCCCAAGGAATTCATCCATACCTTCCATATTGGGAAGGAACAGTTGGCTATTTTCTTGGTCACCATTGTTTTTACTCTCGTTGAGGATTTGCTCATCGGTATTGCTGCAGGGGTCCTATTGAAAATGATTCTGCACCTAGCTAAAGGCACTCCTATTTCCTCCCTCTTCAAGGCACCTACTGTGGTGTCCTTCAACAACAACCAGTATTTGGTTGAAATTGATAAGGCGGCAATTTTCTCTAACTATTTGGGAATCAAACGGAAGCTGGAAGAAATTCCAGCAGGATTTAATGTTACCATTGATTTGAAAAACACCAAATTGGTTGACCATTCGGTCATGGAAAACCTACATCGTTTTCAACTGGACTACGAAGAAAATGGTGGAACAGTTAAAATCATTGGATTGGAAAAGCACCAACCTGTTTCGGATCATGCGCTTGCTGCTCGAAAAGCAATCGTGAATTAACTCGATCAGGAGAAATTTTAAATTGCACTAGCGATGAAATTAAGGCATTCTATTTTCTGCATGTTCGTCGTACTTTGCCTATTCTTTAACCCAACATTTGGGCAAAATAATCGGCTGAATACATCCAATCAAATTGGTTGGTATACGTATTTTGGAACCTTCAAGCTCTCCAATAAAATTGGACTTCATACAGAATACCAATTTCGGAGAAATGAGGTAATCAGCTATTGGCAGCAAAGTTTGTTGCGCCTGGGATTGAACTACCAGCTTCATCCTGCTGTCCAAGTGAGGGTAGGCTATGGTTGGATAG
>JBEDEY010000293.1:0-6848 GCA_041175425.1 Bacteroidota bacterium
CGGCCCAATAGCGCAGTATGCACAAAGGAACTCCCCCAAGTATTTATGGGATAAGCCTGCTGGTACAAATGGTCATTGGCTTGTCCACAAGCCCCAACTGAAGTCCATTTATTTCCTCCATAAACCGCGATTTTTTTGCAGTCATCTGCCTTGTCTCCAACTACACGCACCCGAGAACCCGTCAAATCTCCTCGGGCCTTGATTTGGTAGCTCTGGCCTCGATTCAAGGTGATTTCTGAAGGAACGCCTTTGATATTACCTGAAATGGAATTCTCGGTAGTCGTAATTTCTATTCGAGTATTGTCTTCCGTGGCAACTACTAGGAGTGTACTCTCGTTGTTGATGTTTAAGTTGGCTGAGGGGTTGACTTCAAAATGTGAAGTAATGTAATGGTCCTTACCTAAGGCTGTGAGTGGTAGCACCACCGTACCATCTGCACTTCGGTACCGCTCATTGATGGCATGAACCGCAATTTTTCCTGAGGCAGTAATGTGAATTCCTAAGTTTTCAATCACCCCCGAACTTCGGTGCAACAAATCCAAAGTGGCAGAAGACAAGCGAAAAGTAAACTGCTGCCCGGCCGTTAGAGTAAAAGGGGAAGTCTGGCCAAGATACTCGATTACCCCAGTCGTATTTTCTGTGGCTGTAATCAATAGCACCGCATAATCAGGTGTGGATGGTAGACTTCGGTTATTTTCCATAAATCCCACCCAAAACTCTTTTCCCGTAGTAGATAGCTGCGCATAGCCCGACAAAGAGGAGGCTAAAACTACCAAGAAAAGAAGTAAGGCACGGAAAATCACTCGCATGGAGGAAGAAGTAGCATTCAAATAACGTGGTGAATATAAAAGTAATTTATGAAACAATTTAGCTAGGGTTGAAGGGATAAATTTCAGCCGATTAGTAGGTAGACAAATCCTCAAAAAAAGGGATTAATCCCTATCTTTGCGCTTCTAAAATTCAATACCACATGATTTCAGTAGATAATCTTTCCTTAAAGTTTGGCAAGCGAACCCTTTTTGAGGAGGTCAACCTAAAATTTACCCCAGGCAACTGCTACGGCGTAATTGGTGCAAATGGTGCAGGAAAGTCCACCTTTTTGAAAATTCTCTCTGGAGAAATGGACTCTACCTCCGGTGCAATCAACATTACTCCAGGGCAACGCATGGCGGTATTGAAGCAAAATCACTTTGAATTTGACGAGATAGATGTCTTAAAAACCGTCTTGATGGGTCACAAGAAATTGTATGCCATCATGAAAGAAAAGGACGATATCTACTTAAAAGAAGATTTTTCGGAAGAAGATGGACTTAGAGCCTCCGAATTGGAAGCTGAATTTGCTGAGATGGATGGATGGAATGCTGAATCCGACGCTGCTTCCCTCCTCTCTGGTCTTGGCATCTCTGAGGACATCCACTACACACTAATGAAAGATTTGGCGGGCAATCAAAAAGTCCGTGTGCTCCTAGCACAAGCGCTTTTTGGAAATCCAGATATCTTGATTCTCGATGAACCTACCAACGACTTGGATGCTGAAACCATCGTTTGGCTAGAAGACTTCTTGATGGATTTCAAAAATTTGGTAATCGTCGTTTCCCACGACAGACACTTCCTTGATACGGTTTCTACTCACGTAGTGGACATCGACTTTGGTAAAGTAAAGATCTACTCGGGTAACTATACCTTCTGGTACGAGTCTTCCCAACTTGCCTTGAAGCAACGGTCCGATCAGAATAAAAAAGCGGATGAAAAGCGAAAAGACCTTCAAGATTTTATCGCCCGCTTCTCTGCCAACGTTGCCAAATCTAGACAAGCCACAGCTCGTAAGAAAATGTTGGAGAAACTCAACGTCGATGAGATTGAGCCTTCAAGCAGAAAGTACCCTGGCATTATTTTCAAGCCAGAGCGTGAAGCTGGTGACCAAATCTTCATGACCGAAAATCTAGAGCTGAAAGCAGATGGAGTCACCTATTTTACCGATGTCAACCTCATGGTGGACAAGGGTGATAAAATCGCTTTCATATCCAAAACCAAACAGGCAGTCAATAAATTTTTCCAAACCATTGTCGAAGAAATTAAGCCAAGCAAAGGGGATTTAAAGTGGGGAGTAACCATCAATAAGGCCTATTTGCCCAACGACAACTCTGAGTACTTCCAAACAGAACTCAACTTGATCGACTGGTTGCGGCAGTTTTCTGGAAACCAGGAAGAGGCTTATGTCCGCACCTTCTTGGGAAGAATGCTTTTCACTGGTGAAGAGACCTTCAAAAAATGTAGTGTACTCTCAGGTGGGGAAAAAGTGCGTTGCATGGTTTCCAAAATGATGCTGCAGAATCCAAACCTTCTAGTGATGGACGAACCTACCAATCACCTCGACTTGGAATCCATCACCGCCTTCAACAATGCCATCATTGAATTCAATGGTACGGTGTTGATGTCTTCCTATGACCATGCATTCGTACAGTCATCCTGCAACCGAATCATTGAGTTTACCCCTACTGGTACGATTGACCGACGCATGCCTTACGACGATTACTTGATGAACCCAGAAATCAAGGCTTTGAGGGAAAAAATGTACGGCGGTAAAGTATAAACCCGAACAAGGCCCGTGCTGCTCACTGCGATTCTAATTTACCTAGCCATTACCCTTGCGATTGGAGCTTGGTCGTCTCGGCTAGTCAAAAATTCGAATGACTTTGTACTTGCGGGTCGGTCGCTTCCGCTTTTTCTGTCGGCATCCGCCCTTTTTGCAACCTGGTTTGGCTCCGAAACTATTTTTGGTGCTTCCTCGGTCTACTTGGAAGAGGGCCTCATTGGAGTTATTGAAGATCCATTCGGAGGAGCGCTTTGCCTGATTTTGTTTGGACTTTTTTTCCTCCGACCCATGTATCGCATGAACGTGCTGACCATTGGGGATGTATTTAAGAAAATCTTTGGGGAACGGCTGGCCTTTTTTGCCTCCATCTTCATGATTCCTGCCTACTTTGGCTACGTAGCGGCACAGTTGATTGCTTTGAGCTTGGTTTTGGGAGCAGTTACCGATCTCAGCCTAATGGAAGGCGTGGTTGTTTCTGCCTTCATTGTTGTGTTCTACACCTTCTTGGGTGGAATGTGGGCCATCTCTATCACCGACTTTATGCAAACCACATTAATCGTGGTCGGTCTCCTAGCCGTAGCCTACCTAGTGGCATCTGAAGCAGGTGGTGTTGGGGTGATCATTGAAAAAGCTCCACCTGAGAGTTTTCAGTTTTTTCCTGAACCTAACTTCGCAGCTTGGACTTCTTACTTTGGTGCTTGGATCATCTTGGGCTTAGGAAGCATTCCTTCTCAAGACATCTACCAACGGGTAATGTCCTCCAAATCAGAGAAAGTGGCCGTTCAGTCTACCTATCTTGCTGGAATATTCTACCTCACCTTTGGTTTGCTGCCCTTGTTCATCGCTTTAGGTGCCAAAATCTTATATCCTGAGTTGTATTTAGCAGACAAGCAAATGCTATTGCCTGCGATGGTATTGCAGCACAGCAACCTACCCATTCAAGTACTCTTCTTTGGTGCCTTGATCTCTGCAATTATGAGTACTACCAGTTCTGGGCTTCTTGCTCCTGCTGCGATTATTTCCGAAAATTTGATTCGCCCCTACTTCGGTAAAAACTTGAAGGACCGTCATTTTCTTTGGATCCTCCGAGCAAATGTAGTCCTCGTGGCTGGCATTGCTTTAATCATGGCTTCTTGGAAATCAGATATTTACGAATTGGTAGCTGGAGCATCTATTTTGATGCTCGTGTCCTTGTTTGTCCCGCTCACCGCAGGATTGTATTGGAAAAAAGCATCCCCCGGAGGAGCCTTTCTTGCCTTATTTGTTGGAACAGGTGCCTATCTTGCTGCAGAAATGCTTGTACCCAATCAAGAAACTCATCTCTTTGGACTTTTCGCCAGTGCATTAGCCATGGGTGTAGGCAGCCTAATTTTCCCCACCAAAACATTAACTCCCGATGAACTATCCTAAGCTTATCCTTCAAAAAGGAAAAGAAGTGTCCCTTCTAAGAAAACACCATTGGGTATTCTCTGGGGCCATTGCCAAAGGTACAGAGGAGGCAAAGAATGGTGATTTGGTAGCCGTTCACTCTTCCAAAAATGAGTTTTTAGGCATCGGACACTTTTCCCAGGGATCCATTATGGTTCGAATCATCTCCTTCGAAGAGCGGACCATTGACCTCGAATTTTGGATAGAGAAACTAGGTGCCGCTTATGCCGTCCGAAAGGCTTTGCAGCTTACTGACCAAAAGGAAACCACCGTTTACCGGCTGGTTCACGGGGAAGGCGATGGCTTACCGGGGTTGATTATCGATTATTACCAGGGTACTGCAGTGATCCAAGCACACAACATCGGCATGCATCAGCACCTAGTTTCCATCAGCGATGCCTTGCAGGCCGTCTATGGCAAGCATCTGAAAGGGGTTTACGATAAGAGCGCCGAAACTTTACCCAAAACTGAAGGGCATCTCACCAACGAATGGGTTTGGGGCAAAGCCGAGACCGATGTCGTCAAAGAATACGGTGCGAGCTACAAGATCGACTGGGAAAAAGGACAAAAAACAGGTTTTTTCATTGACCAACGTGAAAACAGAAAGTTGGTGGCCAGCTATTCCAAAGGAAAAAAGGTACTGAACACATTTTGCTACTCAGGTGGGTTTTCCGTGCTGGCACTTCAAGAAGGTGCCAAAGAAGTGCATTCGGTAGACATTTCTCAAAAGGCAATCGAACTAACAGATGAAAACGTTGGCTTGAATGCAGGTTTCAAAGGTAAGCACGAGTCCATCGTAGCGGATGTAGTCAAATACATTCGGGAGATTGGTGAGGATTTTGACCTTATTGTTTTGGATCCTCCGGCCTTTGCCAAAAGCCTCAAGGCAAGACACAATGCGGTGCAAGCCTACAAGCGCCTCAATGCAGAGGCACTGCGAAAAATCAAACCCGGAGGGATTCTGTTTACCTTCTCTTGCAGTCAGGTGGTGGATAAGCGACTTTTTGCGAATACCATCACTGCTGCAGCCCTTGAGAGCAAGCGAAATGTGCGCATCCTACATCAGCTCTCTCAGCCTGCAGACCATCCCATCAATTGCTTTCATCCCGAAACTGAATATTTGAAGGGCTTGGTCTTGTATGTCGAGTAGTTTTCAAAGATATTGCCTAACGAGTTTAACTAGTTCACCAAAATTCATCTCCTAAACACCTTATCCATGTATACTGGACTTCAACACACCCACTCCGGCCTAGCTTACTTAGCCTTACTTGCCTTGGTTCTTGTCATTATTTGGGCCTTAGTTGGCGCACTCTCTGGCAAAGAGTTTCAAGAGAAAGATCGCAAAATCGCCTTGATTGCATTTATTCTTTGCCACATTCAACTTTTGGTCGGTTTGATTCTCTACTTCGTGAGTCCAATCGGATTTTCCTTGCTTTCAGGTGGTGGAGCCATGGCAGATGCTACTGCTCGTTTGACCGCTTTAGAACACCCAGCCATCAATATTCTTGCGATTGTATTGATTTCTGTAGGCTTCATCCGCGCGAAGAAATTGGAAAGTTCCAAAGCCAAATTCAGAAGCATCTACATGATGTATGCTGTAGGTTTACTTTTGATCTTAAGCCGCATTCCTTGGGCTAGCTGGCTAGGCAACTGATCTAATTCAGCTTGTAAAATTAAAAATCCAGCATTACTGCTGGATTTTTTGCTTTTAGGTGGATTATGTGGCACTTAATCGTGCGATACATCCATAAATTTTACCTTTGGTCATCATTTGCAACTTTGTTTCAAAAAGATTAGGTATTTTTAAATGAACCTTTATTTTTGCAACTATGATTCAAAAAGCAGCTTTGCTTATTCTCGCTTTGGTAGCTTCACTGAGTACCCTCACGGCACAAGAATGTGACCTCGTCCTACGAGGGAAGGTACTTCATTTGGAGAATAACCAACCGATTGAAGCTGCTTACGTTTGGCTTCCAGAATCATCCCTAGGAGTAGCTACAGATGCAAATGGAAACTTTACCTTCCGCAATCTCTGCCCAGGCAAAAAGAACATCCAAATCACGTTTATCGGTCACAAGGAGATCAAGCAAAGCATCCTACTCACTGCCGGCACCAGCAACTTCACCTTTAAAATGGAAGAAGAAGCGGTAGCGCTCACAGGCGTAGAGGTACATGGGCACCGTGAGGCTGTGCAAACCACCACCGCAGTATCCACTCTCTATGGGGAAGCCCTCCTGCAATCTCGAGGGGAAAGTTTGGGTGAAAGTTTGAAGCGTGTAGCAGGCGTAACTACCTTCTCCACTGGAAACACCATCTCCAAACCCGTCATTCATGGACTTCACAGCAACCGCATCTTAATTCTTAACAATGGGATTCGTTTGGAAGGGCAACAATGGGGCGCAGAACATGCGCCAGAAATAGACCCTTTTTTGGCAGATGAACTGACCGTAATCAAAGGTGCCGAGACGGTTCGCTATGGACCTGAAGCAATGGGAGGCGTGATCTTAGTCAACCCTCCTGCCCTGCCTACCACCGATCAATCCAAAACAGAACTCAACCTTGTCGGCCATAGCAATGGCCGAGCTGGAAATGTAGCAGTATCCCATTCCGGTGGTTCTAGCAAGATCAAAGGCCTTGGCTACCGAATTCAAGGAGCTGCAAGACGCGCAGGAAATGTCCGAACTCCCCAGTATTTTCAAGGTAATACCGGAATGGCTGAGGGCAGTGGGTCTGCCGCATTGGGTTACAGTTCCACCAAACTAGGAACTGAAGTCTACTACAGCTACTTCACTACTCAACTAGGCATTCTCCGCGATTCACATAC
>JBEDEY010000294.1:0-3573 GCA_041175425.1 Bacteroidota bacterium
CTTAAAAACAACCAACTCAATTTTTACGATTTAAATGGGAAGGTAGCTTTTTCGTTGAATGAGAAAGACAAACTTTCGGTCAGCAGCTATCAGGGGAGCGATATTTTGGGGCTGTCTGGGCAGTTTGGTTTGGGCTGGAAAAATTGGGTTTCTGCAGTCAATTGGAATCGTGTCAACTCGGATAGTTCTTTTTTTGATCTGCAAGCCTATCATTCTCGGTACAGCTACCAAGTGAAGTTTGATGATGCCGAAAATGGCTTCGATTGGACCAATTCACTTTCTGAATCTGGAATAAAAGCAAGCTGGACTCGAGTTTTGTCTCCTTCAACCACGCTAGTTTGGGGAGCACACGGTCAACTCTATCATTTTGCACCCTCTGACCTCAAGCCCTCGGCAAACAATCCAATCAATAGAAAACAAACCCAAGGCGTTCAAGGAGTTTTAGGCAATGCTTTTGTTGGGCTTACTCGTGAATTCACCGAAAAACTGAGTGGTGAATTGGGCCTTCGCCAAGGGGTTTATGCCCAGCTAGGAGCCGGTAAAGTGTATCAATATCCAGGTAATGACCCCAATCCCGATCAAGAACCATCGGATTCACTTTTTTATGGGCGTGCCGAACTGATGCAAGGGTACCAGGGACTGGAACCGAGAATTGCATTTCGTTACCTTCTACGGCCTGAGTTTTCATTGAAATTAGCCTACAATCGAAATTTTCAATACGTACAAATTGCATCCAATAGTTCGGCGGGTCTTCCGATTGATCGTTGGGTGCTTGCTGGTCAGTACATTCGGCCCATCAAAAGCGATCAAATTTCACTAGGAGTATTTCACAACTTTGATCAAAATCGATGGGAGCTTTCTGTTGAAGGATATTACAAGGATTTGGATCAGGTGATTGACCTGCGCAATGGAGCTCGGATCCTGCTTTCAGATCAGGTAGAAACTGAGCTGTTGAGTGGTCGGGGATGGGCGTATGGTGCGGAATTTTTACTTCGAAAAAATAAAGGAAAAACGACAGGATGGCTAGCCTACACCTGGTCTCGTGCCTGGAGGCAAATTGATGGAATAAGTAATGACAAGCCCTATAATCCTCGTTTTGATCGACCCCATGATGTTTCTTTGGTACTCAACCACCAATTTTCTCCTGCTTGGTCGAGTAGTATAACATTTGTGTATTCGACAGGGCAGGCAGTATCTTTTCCTGTAGGTTCTTACCTAGTGGACAATCAACCTGTCCCACTTTATTCGGATTATAGAAATGAGAATCGGTTTCCCGATTACCACAGACTAGATGCATCGGTGACTTGGAAAAATCCAGATCAAGGAAGAAAGTGGAAGGGTAGTTGGAATTTTGGCATATACAACCTGTATGGGCGAAAAAATCCATTCTCCTATGACTTTAGAACCGTGTACAACAATCAATTGAATTTCAGTCCCTCCGATGGGGAAATAGTTTCTGCCCGTCCAGGAGTGGTGATGACCTATTTGTTTACATTTCTGCCATCCATTACCTATAACTTCCAGTTCTGATGAGAAAAATCTGGATTTTTCTGCTGTTAACGCTGCTATTCTCCTCCTGCCAAGAAGAGGTGGTATTGGATTTGGATCAAAAAGAGTCACGAATTCCAGTGATTGAAGGACACTGGACAGATCAAGTTGTCTACAATGAAGTAAAGATTTCCCTGTCCAAAAATTACTACGATTCCCTCGATCAGGAATTGATCCGAGATGCAGAAGTTTTTGTCAAAGAACAGTCGACAGGAAGAAAAATTGCATTTCGCTACCTAGAGGCTACTCGTTCGTTTCGCCCAAATCCTACAGAGCGTGCCCGGGTCGGAGAAACCTACCAATTGAATGTAACTTGGAAGGGTCAAGTATATCAATCCGAGGGACTTATGCTTGAGCCACCAATCGTTGATTCGGTAGTTTGGAATTACCAAGAAAAGCGACTGTTTCGCGATGAAGGCTATTACGTCAAAGTCTACGGTAAGATTCCTTTCTCAGAGAATAACTACTACCGCATTCGAGTGATTGAAAACGACACGCTCTACAACCAACCGGAGGATTACCTTTTATTCGATGATACGTTTGGTTTGCAGGTTTTTGAAGAAGGCCTGGAACTGGGCTATGCATTCCAAAAAAATGATCGGGTTCGTCTGGAATTGTACCGGATCAACAAAGATGTTTTTGATTACCTTAGTCAGCTTGTCAACCTACTTTTTAACGATGGAGGCTTATTTAGTCCACCACCACAAAACCCAAAATCTAACATTAAGGTGGTGAAAGGGAATTCCCAGGTTCTTGGCTTTTTTGTAGTTTCTCCCGTGCTGAGCCGTACCATCGTTATTCCATCCAATTGATTTCTAACAAATAGTTGGGTCGAATTGAAACCTTTTGTCGATTTTATCGTAATATTACGATTGACTATGGGTGCAACAAAAACAACCTTATTTGATTCGGCGCAAAACGACTTGGCCTTAGTGGCCAAAGCTTTTGCGCATCCTGCTAGGATAGCCATACTTCAGTACCTTGCCTCTTCAACTTCCTGCATCAACGGCACGCTAGTTCAGGAATTAGGCCTGGCTCAAGCCACTATCTCTCAACATTTGAGAGAGCTTAAGGAATTGGGATTGATTTGCGGTAGCATTGAGGGAACTTCCGTGAATTATTGCTTGAATGTAGAGCGCTGGGAAGAAGTTCGACTCCAATTTCAAGATTTCTTTGATCTGCTTATCAAAAAGGATGCAAATGCTCACTGCTGTTGAGGTCTGCAATTCACTTTAAAACTAAATTCTAAACTCGATCTCTTATGAAACTTTCTGCAATTAAAACGCAATTGGAGGGATTACCTCAAGTCAATTTTATCCTTCCCAATGGAAGCCAAGTTCCGGCTCACTTCCATATAACTGAGGTAGGTCAAGTGTCTAAAAAATACATCGATTGTGGAGGAACCCTCCGTGAAGAGTCCAAAGTGACCTTTCAATTGTGGGAAGATGGGGATGTAGATCACCGCCTTGCTGCTTCCAAGTTGTTAAACATCATTGGTTTAGCCGAGCGCCTCTTATCTCTTCCTGACTTAGAAGTAGAGGTAGAATACCAAGGGGATACCATTGGTCGGTATGGATTGGATTTTAATGGGACTGATTTTTTGTTGACTGCCTCCCAAACCGATTGTCTAGCCAAGGACAAGTGCGGTATTCCAATGGAAAAACCTAAAATTAGGCTTTCCAGCATTGCGCAGGGCCCCGTGTGTACTCCAAATTCAGGATGCTGCTAATCGAATGAAGAATACCTTTTACAATCCATTACTGCAAACCATCGCTTCTTTGCCTATTTCGTCGATCACTTCGGAGCGCAAGGATCTTTTGGAGGAGATGGCTCAATACCTTCGGGAGAAGTTGAGAAATGGACAGGAAATCCGGCTCAATTTTATTTGCACCCACAACAGCCGTAGAAGTCAATTCTCTCAGATTTGGGCGCAAACTGCTGCTGCCTACTACGGGATTGAAGCATTTTGCTACTCGGGTGGGGTTGAAGTGACCGCTTTCAACCCTAGGGCCGTAGCAGCCATAC
>JBEDEY010000295.1:0-4244 GCA_041175425.1 Bacteroidota bacterium
GTGCGAAGAAAAAATTAATTTTTTGATGCCATACCAATCGGCAATTCGAATGATTGTACCCAGGTTACCCGGATCCCGCACCTCATCCAAAGCAAGGATAAGTTCTCCTTTTACAGGGGTAAAAGCTTGGTTTGGCTTCATTTGAACCACTGCCAAGGCAGCATCGTTACTTTGGTATTGTCCCACCTGCTCGAGCTGATTGGCTGTTACATACTCAGGTTCCGCGTGAACGCCAGCCAATACTTTGGCATGTTTCGTAGCAAACTCTTGAGTAACAAGCAGTAAATCCACCGTGAAACTGGACTGAAGTACTTCTAGTACACTTTTCTCACCTTCCACAAAGAATTTACCCGACTCAACTCGGTATTTTTTTTGATGTAAGGATTTTATAAACTTAACCGTATTTTTGCTTAGCATTCCTCCTCCAATTCGAACTTGAAATCTTTCAAATATATACTTTTTCTCAGTCTAGTCTGGTTTTGCCTAGGCTGCTCTTTGACCAGAAATTTGGAAGAGGGGGAGAATGTGGTCTATGACAATGAATTGGTCGGCATAAATCAAGCAGATGCAGACGCACTTCAGCAGTTGCTCGAACAAGAACCCAATACCCGAATTCTTGGAACCTCCCCTGGGGTAATGCTGTACCGACTGGGAAGCCAATTTTACGACAGCAGCAAAGTGGCTGCCAAGCGCCAAAAAGTGATCGATCGATGGAATACCCTCCAATTGAACAAGGAAGAACAATCCAGTGAATTGGCCTACAAACGAAAAGGGGAAAATTTAAAGCTTAAGCTAGAGGGTCTTGATAAGAAGATCGAGTACGGAAATACGCTGATGCGTACTGGAAATCCTGTAGTCATCTTAGATAGTAACTTGGTGGAAAAGTCTAGCAAGAACATGAAAGGCTACTTGGTCAATCATGGTTTTTTTGATGCAACCGTTGACTACAGTATTTCGACTAAAAACAAAAAAGCATCCATCACTTACCAAATCGAAGAAAATAAACCCTACCTCCTTGACTCGGTTTATACGCGCGTTGATAATCCAGAATTACAAAACCTGATAGCCAACTTTTCTTCAAATTCCTTTCTCAAAAAAGGCCAGATTTACAACCAAGACGATGTGACGGCAGAACGAAATAGATTGGAGGAACTGCTGAAAAACAAGGGCTATTACATGTTTTCGAAGTCGTACATCAACTTCATCGCTTACCAAGATACGGCAGCGAAGTCCATACGGATAGAGCAAATCATCCAAAAGCCCACCTTCGCTGAAAGCCATCAAGTTTACACGATTGATTCCATCAGCCTTCGAATCAATCCCCCTTCAGATGAGTTTGCAGATCGACAAATTCAAACCGAATACAAAGGAATTGATTTTTCGTTTTACCGAGATCGCTATTCAGCCAAAATCCTCGCCTCTCGAATTCAATTGCAAAAAGGCAAGCCATACAATAGAACGGATGCACTTGAAACGCAACGCTTGATCAATAGCTTGGACCTTTTTCGATTTGTAAATATCACATTTGATACGCTAGGGACTTCTTTGACCGCTAGCATCTTTACCCAACCCAATCAAAAATACCAGCTCACCAATCAGCTGGGGATGACCATCACCGAGCAGCTCCCAGGTCCATTTTTCAGTACGGCATTGCGGAATCGTAATTTCTTCCGAGCCGGAGAACTTCTGGAACTCAATTTTCGAGCAGGTCTGGAAGGTGTTGCTTCGGCCACCGGCCAGGGCGTCTACCAGAGTAGTGAAATCAACACCTCACTTTCTGTAATTTTCCCCAGATTCATCATCCCTTTTGCACCAAAGACTCTTCAGCAATTCGGAAAATACAACCCAAATACACGCGTGCAGTTTGGGTATTTGAGCACCAATAGGCCTGAATACAACCGAAATGCCATCAATGGCCAATTGGGATACACCTGGTCTACGCGCAATAACCGGCAATCCTTTACCATAAATGCCGCGGATGTCAGCTACATTCGAACCCCTTTTATTCAAGATGAGTTTTTAAGTATTCTTGAAAATCTACAGACGGATGGAAACAACCTGATTTGGTCATTCCTTCCCTCACTCATCAGTAGTTTTTCAGGACAAACGTTGATCAACTTCAATCGCTATGGGGACTTCTCAGCGCGGAAAGCTTCCCTTCTCAGAATTTTTGGCGAAAGCGGAGGTACTACGCTGAATTTGACCAATGTGCGAAGAAACGATTCTCCAGAAATCAGCTATGCCAATTTCCAATGGCTTAAGGGTCAGGTGGATTTTAGGCGTTTTTATCCAATCAACAAAAAACAAACCCTTGCCTACCGGCTTAATTTCGGAATGGCGCGCCCTTACGGAGTCAGTGTGGGGATTTTACCCTATGAGAAGTATTTCTTTGCTGGAGGAGGCACGAGTATTCGTGCATGGCAGGCGCGAAGACTCGGACCTGGAAGTTCTACCCCAATCACTGGAGCAGGTGGAAATTACGATTACCGAAATGAGCAACCTGCAGAAATGATTCTTGAGAGTATGTTTGAGTACCGAAGAAAGTTGTTTAGCTACTTCGATATGGCAGTGTTCGTTGATGCTGGTAACTCTTGGATGATTGGCAGAGACGATGCACGTCCTGGAGCAGATTTTAGATACGACAGATTTTACAAAGAAATTGCCATCGGAACTGGGGTAGGCTTGCGCATGGATTTTGACTTTTTGGTCATTCGCCTCGACTTAGCTACCAAAGCCCTAGATCCAGCACGTCAAGAGGGACAGCGGTGGATTCTTGACAATATCCGTTTAAATAAGCCTTTTGGAGAAAGAGGACAAACCGTATTTAATTTTGGAATTGGATATCCATTCTAAAATCAATAGGCCAATGAGTAGAAAATCAAAAGAAGAAATCGCAGCCATTTACAAGCAAATGCAGGAATACATTTGCAATGCGCTAGAGGCTGGAGACGGTTTAGGAAAATTTAAAGCAGATACTTGGACTCGAGAAGCTGGAGGAGGAGGTCAAACTCGAATTTTTCAAGATGGAGCCCTCCTTGAAAAAGGGGGTGTCGCATTTTCTGCAGTGCATGGGCCTACTCCCAAAAAAATTTCCGACAAACTTGGATTGGAGTCCGGTATTTTTTTCGCAACCGGTATGTCCATTGTTTTGCATCCTTTCAGTCCGATGGTACCGATCATTCACATGAATATCCGCTACTTCGAAATGGAGGATGGCACACATTGGTTTGGTGGAGGAATAGATTTGACCCCCCACTACATTGTACCCGAGGATGCGACTTTCTTTCACCAGAAATTAAAAGAAACCTGTGATTCCTTTGACACAAGCTACTACCCTAAGTTCAAAGAATGGGCAGATGATTACTTCTTCATCAGACATCGGGAAGAAACTCGCGGCATTGGCGGGATTTTTTATGATCGGTTGAGTGCTACATCTGATAGCCATTTCCAAGAGATATTGGATTTTAGCCTTGCCCTTGGAAGACTATTTCCCGAGGTATACACCCATTTGATGCAGAAAAATGCCAGCCTACCCTATGGTCCTGACCAAAAGGCTTGGCAAAACCTACGCCGTGGCCGTTATGTAGAATTCAATTTGGTTTGGGACGCAGGTACTAAGTTTGGGTTAGATACCAACGGACGAACCGAAAGTATTTTGATGAGCATGCCCCCACAGGCAGAATGGACCTATCAGCATCAGCCCCAGCCAGGAAGTGCAGAGCAATTCACCTTGGACCATCTAAAAAAAGGCATTGACTGGCTCACCTACACTCCATGATTGAAACCATCAACTATTGGGACGAGAAGGTCTTTCTATGGCTTAATTCCTTCCATTTGGAGGCCTTGGATCCCATCGTGCTGCAGCTTACGCAAACGATCACTTGGATTCCTTTGTATGTGTTGTTGCTCTATTTAATCTACCGGATAGATTCCAAAAACACATTATGGATACTTGGAGGAGTCATGCTCACTATCCTGCTTTCCGATCAAGTAAGTTCGGGATTGATGAAACCCTATTTTGAAAGACTTCGTCCCTGCCATGATCCACGCTGGGAAGGAATGATGCACGTGTATGGACGATGCGGTGGATTGTATGGGTTTGTCTCCTCACATGCAGCCAATACTTTTGGGTTGGCTACTTTTTTAACTCTCAAACTTGGCAGAAAGCAAAAAGCCATCGCTTGGCTATTTCTCTACGCCTTCTTGGTGAGCTATACCCGGATTTATCTTGGAGTCCACTATCC
>JBEDEY010000296.1:0-7951 GCA_041175425.1 Bacteroidota bacterium
AGTCCATGACCAAGCCCATCGTATCGGTGGCCTTGATGACCCTCTACGATCAGGGCAGATTCCAGTTGGACGACCCCATCTCCAAGTACCTTCCGGAGTTTGGATCGATGCAGGTAGTCAACGATCCGACTATCGGATCCTCCTCCGGCACCCATGCCGCACCCTCCCCCATGACCATCCGTCAGGTGCTCAGCCATACCTCAGGCATGAGCCATGGCATTTCACAGTTGACCTTCGATAAGGAACTGTGGAACGGCATTATAATGAATGGCAAACTGAAGACTTTGGAGCAACGCACCACTGCCCTTGCCAAAATGCCGCTTGCCTTCGACCCTGGCAGCAAATGGAACTACTCCTTCTCCCCTGATGTGGTGGGCAGACTGGTAGAGGTACTGTCCGGCAAAACACTAGATATCTACTTGCAGGAACATATTTTTACTCCATTGGAAATGAAAAATAGCGGCTACAACCTGGATGAGGTACAGCAAAAGAGCATCCAAACTGTCTATGCTTTTGCTGCCGATACCACGCTGAAGCGTACCATGGGACAGCCTACACCTACAGGCAACACGGTCTTTGCGGGCATCAATGCGCTTTTCACTTCCACTGCAGACTACTTACGCTTTGGGGAGATGCTATTGAATCAAGGCAGCTGGAACGGCAGGCAGATCCTCAAGCCTGAGACCGTAGCCCTGATGACTCAAGACCATACACAAGGCATAGAGCGCTTGGATGGTCAGGACACCTTTGAAAGACTAGGCAATGGAATCGTGACAGATGAGTTGAAAACGTTAAACTTGGAACCCGGGCATGGCTTTGGTTTGGGCTTTGCGGTGGTGCAAGATCCAAAGGCCGCACAGCGAGAGTCCCTCGCCAAGGGGGAGTACTTCTGGGCTGGCGCCAATTCTACTCACTTTTTCGTGAACCCAAAAAAGAAAATCGTGGCTGTGTTCATGACGCAGGTCGGCTCTGTCGGCAGCCCTAACCCCTACGGTTTTTACTTTGGCAACGAGATGCGCAGAACGATCTACCAGGGATTGAAGTAATTCAGTTTTTTCTCGTGAAGCCTGCCTAAAGAAGGCATGCTTCAGGTCTTTGCAAGCCTTTTACGTGGCCCTTTTACTCAGACCTCACATAAGAATAAGTCGTTCCATCCCACTTAAAAATCACGGTAGTATTGATATCTTGAGGGCTACTGAAAGCGGTACCAGGGTCATAAATTTTTGAAATGCATTTGTATTCGCAATTTCCTAAATAGGTAACAGCTATAGAATTGACCCGCATCCCCATGCTTTCTGCTTTATCAATTTGACCATTTTCTATGTCTAATTCATGTCCTTTGCATGAATCTTCACAACTGCTCAGAAACATCACCACAAGTAATGCTCCACCAAAGAATGTCATTAGGTTTCTCATATTTTTTGTTTGAAAGGATTTCGAGTCGTTTGACTTTTCAGCTACGTCCCCTTGGTTTAAAGTTATCTCTGGGCTCAACCAGAAGTTGTTGTTTAAATAACTAGAGAATTTCCCAAAATCCCAATTTTTATCCAACATCGGAAGTACCAGAAATGAAGTACCTTGCCTTCCCGCCGCGGCGGACTTGGCTCAACTACTTGATACTAGATACTTGCTACTTGCTACTACCTTAGCTTCAACACCTGTCCCGCGCGGATGCGGTCGCTGCGGAGATTGTTCAGGCGCTTGAGCGCTGAGAGGCCCATCCCAAACTTGGCCGCAATCCCTGAAAGCGTATCCCCATACTTGACTTTGTAGCTGCTACTACCCGAACTGCTGCCCTGCTCTACTTGACTGGCGACTCTTAGCTGCTCCTTGATCGCATCGTAGTTTTTGAGTGGCAGCTCTAGCGTTTCTTGGTTGGGATGCTCGGCCTGGAACTTCAACGTATTCAGAATCGAAGCATTCCACCAATAACCTTTCAAGCGGTAGCCCTTGCTCGTCAAGTGGATGTGGTCCTTTTGGGCATAGCCGGCCTGCTCCCAGTTTTTGATCTGCCCATAGCCCCCAGAGAGGTCGTAATAATTCCAATACAGCACATCATTGGCCTTTGCTAGCGAATCCATCACACGGGCAAAATCAATCCCTGCATCGATGTGCCTCCCCTTGTAAAAAAGATCCTGCGTAGAAGTCAACACAATCAGCAGCTCTGGATTGATAGCCCGAAGATTCGCAATGGTCTTAGTGACGTTTTTTGGAAGGGACTCTGCTACCTTGTTTTCGTAGAGAATGTTGTTTGTCCCATAATCCAAAATCACCAGATCGGGCTGCAGCACCTCGGACTGCTCCCGCAGTTTTTCCATCGTCAGCACCGCTTCAAAAGGAGATCCTCCCACCCCCAAGGAATGGTAGAGTATCCCACTTCTATCCTTTTTCTCCAAGCTCATCCCATAAAACCGAAACAGCATCCCCGACTTTTCGCTGGGCAGCAACTGCACCTGAAGTTTTCCAATCTCCTGTGTAAGTGGGATTCGTAGGTAGTTTTTGCCTGCTTGGGCGGTTCGGAGGGCTTCGTCTACCTGCCAGTGATTCTCCCCTACAGTTAACTTGAAATCGGGGGTTTGGGCGTTGTTTTCAAAAAACAAGAGCAACTCGTACTCCTCTTTGGGAAGCGGGCTGGGAAAGGAAAGCGTAAAGCTTGCAGCAGGGTCGCGAGTTTCTACCGTCATCCCCCGTACACCCAAGGGGATTTTGGGGTTAGGCTGGAAACTCTTGGCAGAGGTCCAAGTACCGGTATGGCTGGTCTTGTAGTTGATGCTGCCGTAGGTTTTAGCAGCCGAAAAAGGGAATAGAAAGCCGGGTCCCGCATCTCCAAAATTTTCATGGAGGTAGGACTTTGCTTCCGTCGTGACTACCTCGGACTGGATGTGGCTCGCCCCAAAGTGAAAGATCACCAGGCGGTTTTCATTGGCTTGGCTGAATAGCTCTGTCAGCTTTTGCGCAGTGGCCAGGCTATGGTATTGCAGAAAAGCATAGCTGGTGTCCATTTTTAGTCGCTCGGTAGCGGGAATGGAATCCTGAGCCTCCCTGGCCTGCGCAGAAAAGAGGCCTGAGAAAAATAGAGATACTATAACCCATCCAATTCGACGCTTCATATCCGGCTACTGGTTAATTCTAAACAAATCAGTTTTGACTTTGAACAACTACCGTGTCCTGAACCCCGTTGATGGAATCCAAAATTCGCTGGGCCTCCTCTTGTTTTAAGACATCACTGTAGTCTTGATTTTTCTGGTAGGCCAATTGGCGCATCATCCCGATCGTACCTCGTGATACTGCAGCATACATGCCTACTGCAAAAACTAAGTCATCCACCTTCGCATCCTTCATGATCTTCAGCAGGTTGTGCTTGGAATACCGGAAGTCCACCACATAGATTTGTTCGTAGTGGCTAATTAAATACACGACGAACGCATTTCCCATTGAATTTTTGACGACGGCGATCTTTTTACCATTTTTTACATTGGTGGTAATCTTCATCAAGGGAGCATCGCCGCAGATAAAGGTGGAGTAGTTCGCAGAATTGCAGAATACTTTGGTTAGCTGGGGATTTTTTAAATCGTAGGGATTGTACCTTACTGCTTTGGTTTCGATGCCGGGTGGAATGTAGGTTTCCACAAGATCTGGATTGTCCCGCACCGATTGATCGCGCGTGAGCTCGTAGAGTGTTCCCAAAAACCCTTTCCGAACTTTCTTTTCCATGCTACTCAGTGGCACTGGCGTGATCCCAGCCGCCTTGCAAAATGCCACATAGCCATAATAAGCACCCAAACCGGTCCAATGATGGTCGCTGCCATACCAGAGGTATTCGTTGTAGTGCTGGTTCATCTCCCCCATCACGTCCGCAAAATAGACTCCAGGGTTTAGGTTCGTTTGTATGGCCTTGAGCGTAGCCTCGTTTCGCCCGACATAGCGCTCGTAGGACTTCAAAGGAATAAACGCTGAAGACAAGGGCGCCACAGCGGAGAAAACCCGTGCTTTTCCCCATAGAGAATCTGCATACACATTCAGCATCTTGGCAAAATACGGGGAGATGGCCGGGTCTCCGGAATTTTGGGTGTAGATCTTCCCATTCAAAATCACCATGCTTCCGGCATCAAATTCTTCAAATCCCTCCAAATAGGCCTTTTGCGCAGCGGAATCCAAGTTGCTATCTTCTGGTTCTTTAATTTTATTTGGATTCCCCACGACCACAATCTTTTCTTGATTTTGGAGATGGAAACCCAAATTGTATCGGAAGGCTTCGGTCAAGCGTACAGCTTGGGCCCGAAAGGGAAAGTGATCGTTGATGTAGCTCTGCATGCCTTTGCTGAAGGTACCCGAAATGTAACTGTCCCAAGTCAGGGCAGGCAGGGTGGCGAGGCTTCGCTTTTCCGATAAGGAGATTTTTTCCTTGGGGCCAAATACAAAGAGTAGGCTGATCGCAACCAGACATCCAAATACCAAACCGATTTCTAATTTCTTGCGCATCTTAGAATCTAAAGTAAATGAATGGATTGTAGGTATCGTCCACGATCAAGGCCGTAGCGAGCAGGAGAAACAACAAGTTAATCCCCAATGAAAATCCGCGGTAGTACTTGCTCGCAACATCATTGGTTCGGCTGCCTTTTGGAAAGATCTCATCCCAAGGGATACAGAACAGGATCACGACCACAAACAAGAAGGCGTATGAAGCGAGGTCCGTACCCCAGCCCGCACCGATGGGATTGGGGGAATAAAAGAGTTTCCCCAGAAAAATACCCAGCTTATCAAAATCATCGAAGTAAAAGAAGGAGCGGCTGAAGTTGACCACCAGCAAGGCATAAGCATACAGCGCAAACCGTGGCAAGAGGTCGAAGTACTTCTTGAGCACTTTTTCGATTACCATAAATCCCCCCAGAAAGAGGCCCCATAACACAAAGTTCCAGCTTGCGCCATGCCAAAGTCCGGTGAGAAACCAGACCACGAGGATGTTGCGAATCTGGTACTTTTTATTGCCGCCGAGTGGGATGTACACGTAATCTCTCAGGAATCGCCCTAAGGTTTTATGCCAGCGTTGGTAAAAATTGGCTACTGAGGTTGCTGCATAGGGATGCCTGAAGTTTTCGGGAAAGGTAAATCCAAAGATCCTTCCCAGTCCAATGGCCATATCGGAGTATCCCGAAAAGTCAAAATAGAGTTGCAGTGAATACAGTACGATGCCAAACCAAGCTTCGGGGGTGGACAAGTCATTGAATTGCACTTGCAGGTATTTCTCGACTAGAATGCCCACGCTATTCGCCAATACCACCTTTTTAAATAAGCCCAGGCAAAATCGGTTCACGCCAGTGGATACATTAGCCCAGTCAAAAGGCCGCACGCGTGTTTGCGCAGCTACCTCAGCATAGCGGACGATGGGTCCGGCCACGAGCTGGGGAAATAAGCTGACAAACATCAAAAAGTCGATGGGATCCTTTTCTGCTTTCACCTCCCCTTTGTACACATCGATGGTGTAGGAGAGCGTTTGGAAGGTGTAGAAGGAAATCCCTACTGGAAGGAGGATATTGGGTTCAGTAAAAGAGGTACCGAAAAGAAAATTGGTGTTTTGAATGATAAAGTCAGCATACTTAAAGGTAGCGAGTAGGCCGAGGTTGATCACGATTGAGTTGACTAAAGCAAGAAGCCGAATGGACTTATTTTCTCGGAATTTGTCGATCAAGAGGCCATTGAAGTAATCTAATAGTGCTGAAAAGAGCAACAAAATGACCCAAACCGGTTCGCCCCAAGCATAAAAAATAAAGGAGAATACAAGCAGGATAAAATTCTGAATGCGGACGTTCTTGAATGCAAAATAGAATACAATGGAAAGCGGTAAAAAGAAATAAAGGAAAGTTAAGCTAGAGAAAACCACTGGTGCAGAATAAGCTAATATAACGATATACTAGAGTTTAAGGGAATGCAAAGCAGCACTAAGACGCACAGGTGCCCGTGTAGCGGATACTTTTTAGATGGGCAGGATAGTTACTGTTTGAAAACTTCATGCGAACTAGAAATTGGTAATAATCTTCTTTGGGGTCAAGGTAATGCGTTTTTTGCCAATTTTGGTAGTAGTCCACGCTTTCCTGCCAAGAAGAAAAGCTAAGGTACTGTTTGGCTCTAAATCCGAAGAGGTTGTTTTTAGACATCAAAAACTTCCCTTTTAGCCAGCCTGTTTCCCAAATCACTTGCTTGATAACAATGTCCTTGTGCAGGATTTGAGAGGCACAAATGTACTCAAAAATGCTGGCTAAAAGCGTTGGATCGGATGCTTGTGGGGGCGCTGTGGGGAAAGTTTCTACCGATTGTGCCGCAGGGAGTCCTTCAATGTGATTCACCAAACGAGGAGTATCATTAGACCTTACCTGCTGGCTTATTGATCTTTCCGAGTGGTGAAAAAAGAAAATCCCGTTTCCAAGGAACAAAACCAACGCTAGGGTTACTTTTATGTGTTTTTGAACTAGCATTTTCTGCTGTCTTGAATGATTTTTCGGCCTAAGAGATTTGAAAATTAAGCTGAATATTGAGAAAAGCCAAAGCAAATTGTGTTTTGTAAACAGTCCACGGTTGACAGTTGACAGCCCATTGTGATTTGTCAACGGTCCACGGTTGACAGCCCATGGTAGTTTTAGAAACAAAGTGTTCTACAACTACAATTGACGGTGGACCGTTAGCTGTTTTGACTATTTTTTGTCAACGGTCCACGGTTGACGGACGACAGCCAATTGTAATCATTGAAACAAAACGTAGTCATACCACTATTGGCAGTGGACGGTGGACCGTTAGCTGTTGACTGACTACAATTGACTGTGGACCGTTAGCTGTTGACCATAATTTTCAACAAAAAACAACAAAATTTTATTCGGTTGGCAACGGGGAAATAGTATCTTTATCCTCGGAAGTTGATTCCGATCTTTTTTAAGGATTAAATACAAAATATAGCCCCAAACCCAGCCGCACAGCATGAATGTACTCGTCATCGATATAGGAGGATCCAACCTCAAATTGCTCGCCACAGGACAGTCGGAGCGGATCAAAATTCCTTCAGGTGCGGCTTTTACCCCAGAGCAATTGTTTCCACTTGTTCGTGAGGCGACTACCGCTGCAGGCTGGCAGTTTGAAGTGGTATCCATTGGCTTCCCTGGCGTAGTCAAAGAAGGGAAAATCGTCTCTGACCCGGTCAATATGGGCAAAGGGTGGAAAGGCTTCGACTTCGCAGCTGCCTTTGGCTGCCCTGTCAAATTGATCAACGATGCGGCCATGCAGGCCCTCGGCAGCTACACAAGTGGCAAACTACTATTTATGGGTTTCGGTACAGGTCTCGGCACTGCCATGGTCTATGAACACCTCATCTTACCATTAGAAGGCGGACACCTCCCCTTCCGCAACAGCACCTTTGAACAACATGTGGGCAATGCATCGCTGATTGAGGAAGGCAAAAAGCAGTGGAAGGAATGGGTCTACCAAACCATTGAAGAATTTAGAAATTGCTTCCAGCCCGATGAAATCGTGCTCGGAGGAGGCAATTCCAAGTACCTGGAAGAACTTCCCCCCAACTGCCGACTTGGCTCTAACAAGAACGCTCTCACCGGCGGCTTCCGACTCTGGGAACAGAATACACCTTCTAAATACTCCCACAAGAGCAAATCCATTCCCCAACTGAACCCCATTTCCCCAATTCGATTCAATTCCGTATGGCTCAAGTAACTTCAGACGCGCTGGTATTTTATGGGGCCACTGGCGACCTGGCTTTCAAAAAGATTTTTCCTGCCCTCTTTCTCATGGTCAAGCGGGGGCACCTTGAAGCACCCATTATCGGTGTAGCTCGTGGAAACTACGATTTGGAAAAATTGCAACTTCGCGCTAAAGAAAGCATACAGCGCTATGGCAACTTTGAAGAAGAAACTTTTGCAAAATTCCTTCAACTCCTTGCCTTTGTAGGAGG
>JBEDEY010000297.1:0-2734 GCA_041175425.1 Bacteroidota bacterium
GCCATGATGTTCTCCGAAATCAGATTTTTCAGGTAATTGATAAAATCAGATTTTTGGAAACGAACAGGCCATTCTGGGAAAATGAAACTTAGCGTGTTAGAAAATTGAAAATCCACCGGAAAACCATGTCCTGATCCTCCTACAAGATTAACTTCCATCACCGTTTCAGGTGCCAATGATTTATCGCGCAACTCTTGAAAAAAACGAATGGCTTGGTCAATTGCTTTTTTTGCCCCAGGCTTGGAGCTAAAGGTATTCTTTAGCTTGGCTACAGGTTCATGCCCGAAATTATAGACCAATACCGAGTAGGTAAGCGTTTTCTCATCTTCAACAATGCTGTAATTTTCAATCTCGAGACCAAAACCGAATAGATCCTCGCCGACGGATCGTTGGGTCTCCATATCACCTGGAAACAGCCCCTCGATAAATTCTTCCCCATCTGCATCTAAAAAGGAGAACAAGTAGGAAACCGATTCTAAGGGTCTCAAAAGCAAGTTTTCGACAAGATGAAATCCTTCTGACTGTTGATCCAAGATGGCTATTTTGGATAAGACTTGTTCTTTGGCCGCTTGGCAATCCGATGCGCTAGCCCCAGCAAACACAACCACTTGATTCTCCAGCTTTCGTTGTTTCATCAACAAATAGTGGCGTTTGTTGTCTTTGGAATGAACCAAGCTGAGGCTCTTTTCATTAATCACCAATTCAAAAACCTCCTTCAAGAAGGACAACCCTTTGCCATAAAAATGAAGAGCTCCTTCCTTGTAGTTTTCCTCTGGAAGCAAGTAGACCGCCCCTACCTCCTGGGCAAAGGGTAGACTCACAAGGCTCCAATCTCCTACTTGTTTCTTTGCTCCTTCCACTTGAAAGTGCTCCATCAATGGAGCAGAAATTGTCCTTCTACTAAAATCCTTAATCCCTAAACAGAGCGCAATCCTTTTTTCGATGCTAGATAGGTTGGTGCAATCCCAGATTTCTGCTGCCTTCATGTCAAAACCTCTGGCTTTAGTCTGCCCAAGCTCAATGATTTCAGTCAGTAGATTTACTTTTGTTTGCAGTACTGATAATGCCCAATCTTCTGAAGATTCAAGGGAATTAGATCTTCCTATTTTTTTTAAGCTGACTTCATCAAAACGCTCTCCAAAACGTGCCAACAAATGGTCCAGCAACCTATTTCTTCTATCCAAGTAATCCTCACTGAGTTGAGAAGATTCCTTCATGCTTTTTTCGAGCGCATCCTTATCGGAAATCAACTTGTCAAGGTTTGTAATTTCTTTGGGAAGTTGATTGAAATAGGTTTCTGAGCTATTATTAGGGGAAAACAACACGCGTAGACTTGAGAGCTGAGCCAGATACGATGCCATTATTTGTTCAAAAAAGTAGAGGTATGCAGACACCTGCAAGGCTGATGCTTGATTCTCCCTAGGAGCATTTGATGATATTCCGTTTTTACCTACTCCGAAAAATTGAGGCAGCTCGTTATGGATGGGGAAATGTTGTTTTACCTGTTCGAGAGAGAATCGGCCTAAAGGCAATTTATCGTCGTACTGCAGTTCTTGGTGGTAAAACTTGGTGCTTGAGGAGACCTCCGTAGAAAGCAATTGCTTGGTAATTATCGGATCTACCTCGTAGGTAACATTATTTTTTAAAAGTGAAACCTTGCTATGAAAGGTATCGGTAAACTCATCCAGGTAGTTGATTTTTGGAAATTCTGTCTTGTCAAATCGTACAAAATTATCAAATACAGGTAGTCCATTTTTGAAGAGCTGGAGACTACGAATTTCTTTTACCCCTTCTACCGAAAGGATTATTTCTTTGATTCTAGCGAGGTAAATGGCTTCAATTTTTTCAGTCAAATCCTCTTCGAAGACAAAACCAAACTTGGGCAAGGGACCCGTAAATACCGTCTCTGGTGAAAATCCTTGCTCCTTCCATAAGTTCATAGGATCGTGAAACTGAACTTGAGGATTGATATAGGCATCTAATGCAGCATACATTTTGGCCATAACCAATTCACCTAGTGCATCTGATTCAATGTTAATCGCCCCTTCTAAGCTTAAGTATACTTTTTTCAGAATATATACTTCCTCCAAATCATGGCCAATTAGTCTATTGGCATGAAATAGGTCAGCCACTTCCTTTTTAAGGTAATGCAGTTCGATGTCACTCAAGTCCTCCGAACATTCAATAAAAATCTCAAATAAGCCCTTCAATCCCATCTTGTGATCTTTGATTGGAATCACCCAGGCATTGGCTACAAGTTTAATTCGATCAATAATCAGTTTTCTGTAGTCATTGACCGTAATGGGACTAGAACTAAATGCAGCAGCAGGACCAAAAAGCAGATTTTCCCGAACAGAGTCAAACCCATCTTTCCCAAATAGAAAAAGATCTTCGATAGGGAAATTTGTTCTATATCCTAAATCCGTAAGCGCATAGGTGAGATACTCCAAAAAGGTAACTCCGGGGTCATGGTAATTGTAATCTGTCCAAATTTTCCCCGAATACTTTTGCACATAGGTGAGGCCCTCTTCATAAAGAAGGTCATACCTCAAAATGGGTTTATCAGAATGTTCGCTTGGAATAGAATTAGCCACGGCAAAAGATAGTTAAGAAAGTTCGATCAAATGGGAAGAAGACTACCTACAGAAAACCGAATGGGATACGCTTCACCTGAAGTTGGATTTAATCCATAATGTCGTGCAGTCTTTACCTGCAAGGAATAGTTGTATAAATT
>JBEDEY010000298.1:0-2997 GCA_041175425.1 Bacteroidota bacterium
AGATGCGGTACAAAGCAGTATACGACTTGGTGGATGGTCCATCTCAAAGCAACACCCAGATTTCCCTACCTTGGCCGTATTCAATACGCTGTTGGGCGGCTATTTTGGTTCAAGACTGGTAAAAAATATCCGTGAAGACAAGGGACATACCTATGGCATTCACTCTTCCTTGGTTGAATTAGACGAATACGCCTATTGGGTCATTGCTGCAGATGTGAAGAAAGCGAACCAAGAAGAAGTGTTCGCAGAGATCGAAAAAGAAATTCAGCTGCTCAAAACTGAGTTTGCCGACGCAGAAGAAATTGAGATTTTAAGAAATTACCTCATTGGGCAATTGTTTACCAAGTTCAGTTCTCCCTTTGATCTGATTGATCAATTCAAAGGGGTGTACTATGCTGGGCTTGATTTCAGCTTCTACGAAAAAAGGTTTGAAACCCTAAAAAAATTCACGGCTGCGGACCTATTGGCTATCGGCAACCGCTACTTTTCGAGTTCAGAGCGTGTGCAAGTTCGCGTAGGCTAAAAGGGTCTTGATTCGTTTACTTAGGAATCAACCCAAAAGATCATCCAAATACCCTTCCTCTTTTAAGAGTTGAAAGATCTCCAAACAGGCCCAAGCATCCGTAGCTGCATAGCGAAGTTGCTTTTCGGTAAGCTTATCTGCCTCCCAATTGGATACTTGCTCCGCTTTGGAAATCCGGATTTTCAAGACCATCCCACAGAGGTTTCTCACCCCTACATTCTGGAATCCTACTTTCTTTAACTCGTCATTCAAATCAAAAAATGACTGGGGATAAAAGGAGTCACTTAGCTTTTTCAAGGCTTTGAGGTCGTCATGAACTGCTGCCCCAACCTTTAATACATTTTCTTTTTCCAGCAGGCTTCTCAAAGGAGGTGGAAAACCAATTTTATTGAGTCGAAAAACAAAGGCTTGATTGGCAGTAGAAAGTTGAAGTAGGGATACATGGTTAAACTCCCCCTTCCGAAATGAAGGCTTGGTTTCCGTATCAAATCCAATAAGTGGCTGATTCTCTAGAAAATCTACCGCATCTTCTACTTGTTCAGGACGATCAATCAGATAGATTGGGCCTTCAAACTGACCCAAGGGCAACTCAATAATTTCTTCTTTACTGATACTGTATGGGATCATGCCAACTCTTCTTCCTTATCGTAATAATTGATTCCAATATTGAGGTAGCCATACAGGATCGTCATGATCGGGCTAATGATGTTGAAAAAGCAATAGGGAGCATACACAAGGGTAGCCACACCGAGAACTGATGCTTGGGTGGCGCCACAGGTGTTCCAGGGTACTAGCACTGAAGTAACGGTTGCAGAATCTTCCAAGGTACGCGAAAGATTTTCTGGCTTCAGCCCTCTTTTTTTGTACACATCAGCAAACATTCGTCCAGGCACCAAGATGGCCAAATACTGATCTGAAGTAGTAATATTAAAGAAAACACAGGTCGCCGCTGTAGTAGCGATCAGGGATCCGACGCGGTGTACCTTGCGGATGACTGCCTCAGCCAACACCTTGAGCATCCCACTCTCTTCCATGATGCCACCAAAAACCATAGCACAGACGATCAACCAAATGGTATTCAGCATCCCTGCCATTCCTTTCGTAACCAACAATTCATTGACAAGGGCATTATCCGTTACAATGCTGATTTTACCATACATCGCCATCATCACCCCCTTGAATCCTAAATACGCAAATGAGCCCTCCTCACCTACTACTCGAGCAATGATCTGAGGTTGAAAAATTAAAGCAAATACACCGCCCAATAAGGCTCCTATTAATAAAGCAGGCAAGGCTGGGACTTTTTTGATAATCATAAAAATCACTACTGCCGGAACGAGAAACAACCAAGGGGTAAGCGTAAAGTTGCTTGAAATGATATTGGAGATTGTTTTCACATCTTCCACATTGCCATCCGTCTGGTAGTTGAGCCCAATCACAAAAAACAATACGAGCGTAATCACCATGGTAGGGATGGTCGTCTTGGCCATGTGCCGAATATGGGTAAACAAATCCGTTCCTGCCATTGCTGGCGCTAGATTGGTGGTATCAGATAGTGGAGACATTTTGTCCCCGAAATAGGCCCCAGAGATGATCGCTCCTGCAATGATTCCTTCTTCAAAGCCCAGCGCCTTGCCTATTCCCAACAGGGCTACGCCTACAGTAGCTACAGTGGTCCAGCTGCTACCAGTAGCAGTCGATACAATGGCACTGATAAAACAAGCAGCAAACAAAAACAAGGCTGGACTAAGTACCTGCAAACCATAATAAATCATCGCTGGCACAATGCCACTAAGGAGCCAAGTTCCTGCCAAGGCTCCAATCAAAAATAAGATAAGGATACTGCTCATCGCTGAGCTGATACTTTTTACGACACCCTCTTGAAGCGCGTCCCAGGTGTAGCCCAATCTGAACACAGCGATGGAACCTGCCACAGTGGCTGATAGGATCAATACAATTTGATTGGAACCTGAAAGCCCATCGGTTCCAAATAGTTTAATCGTCAGAATAAGAAGGACAATTAAAAAAACCAGAGGGATCAGTGCATCCAGCACCTTGGGTACTTTTGGGATTGGAGTCATTCGATTGTAGTCGAGAGTTTACAAGGCATGAAGCTAAAGAAAAAAAATTAATTACAGGTCTGAAAGTAGTTCGGAAAGCTCCTTACCCACTTGCCAACCAATGGCTACACCCATGCCTCCCAACCTTACCGCCACAGCAGTTTTCTTTCCAATCTGTTGGATAATGGGTGATTTTTTAGCCCCAAAAGCCATGATTCCAGTCCATTCCATTTCCCATTCTACAGGTCTACCTGGAAAAATCACTTCCTGAGCCAATCGATTCAAATGCTCCTTAATGACAGGGTTTACCTCGAATTCGGTAGTTTTTTCTTTTTCAAAATCTTTGTTTCGAGCTCCACCCAAAAGCAGTCGACCCTCTACCTCTCGGAAATACACATAGCCACGATCTAGGTG
>JBEDEY010000299.1:0-3819 GCA_041175425.1 Bacteroidota bacterium
CCATAATGCAGGTTTGTGCTCCAGAGCCAATAGCGAGTAGCATGCTAATAAAGGCTACCATGGTTTTGCCACTTCCCACATCTCCTTGAATCAGGCGGTTCATTTGCTTGCCCGATTTCATGTCTTCAAAAATTTCCCGAATCACGCGCTTTTGGGCATTGGTGAGTTCAAAGGGGAGATGGCGTGTGTAAAAGTCGGTCAGTAGTTGGGTGGAGCCGAGGACCTGCCCCAATGATTTTTCAGTTCGGGTGACTTTCAGGGTAAGCAAGCGCAGTTGCAGGTAAAAAAACTCCTCAAACTTCAAGCGCTTTCTTGCTTGGGAAAGCCCTTCCATACTGCTTGGAAAGTGGATTTGTCTCAGGGCTTCCTTTTTACCCACCAATCGGTACTGCTCTAGAATTCCGGGAGACAAGGTCTCTTGTACCTGTGGATAAACGAGCGGAAGCAGCTGTTCCAATATGCGGGAGATCCCCTTAGAATCTAGGTAGCGAATCTTGAGTTTCTCTGTGGTAGAATAGACGGGCTGAAATTTGTTACGTGCCTCGTTGGCCGCGGGGATGGGTTCCATCTCCGGGTGAGCCATGCTCCATTTTCGTCCATAAAGGGCAGGCTTACCCAAAAAAATAAAAGAACCTCCTAGCGGTAGTCTTTTGAGTACCCAGGTGATGCCTTTAAACCAGGTCATCTCCATTTCCCCTGTGTCGTCCACCACTACAGCTACCAGCCGTTTTTTAGGCCCCATGCCCACCAAATCGATGCTCTTGATTCGAGCGATCACTTGGACATGTTCCAGCTCTTCGTGGAGGTCTTTGATTTTTAAAAAAGTGCTGCGGTCCTCGTATCGAAAAGGGTAATGCTGCAGTAGGTCCCCATAGGTGAAGATTCTCAGCTCTTTGTTTAGCAGTTCAGCCTTCTGTGGGCCAACCCCCTTGAGGTATTCGATGCGGGTATCAAAGATGGTAGACAAAGGCTTCTAATTAGGATGGAACAAGTTACCGCAGTCCGATGAATATTGCCAAGGGTTTGCAGGAAATTGTCAGGTAAAGGCAAGCCCTACTTCTTTGAATTACCTTTCTTGAAGTTTTGCGGCAAAATCGGCAAAGCGACTCCGGTGTCCGTGTTGGCTCTGTAAGAGTGCCAATTGATTTTTGGCACGGTGTAGGTTTTGCAGTGGATAGCTTACGCGGTAGTAGACATTGCCTTCGAGGTGGTCGGTGAGGAATCGGAGTCCCATGATCAGGGTCATGATTTCTCCTCCAAGCAGGAGTGATTTCGCTTCCAGTGGAGTCATTGCGCCATTCAACCCTTCAAGATAGCCCGCAAGGAGCTCCTCAAACAGTTCTGGGATCTCCCGAATCTGTTCCCATTCAGTGGAGGTTTCCGGTAGGCTGCAGGCCACGGTTCGTACGAGATCTCCAAAATCATACATCAGGTATCCCCCCATCACCGTATCCAAATCCACAACTGCTTCCACGTGGCTGAGGGTCTTCGAAAAAATCAGGTTGTTTATTTTGGTGTCGCTGTGGGTGACCCGTAGCGGGAGATGGTTGCGCTGCTCCTGGTACCAATTTACCAAAGGCAGCTGCGCTAAATACCCTTGGAGAAGCGCTTGCTCCTCTTCTGGAAGAGAGGAAAGCTGTTTGGCTACTTCTTGAAGGCGTGTAAATCGAAGGTCTAGCCGATGAAAGTTGGGGATGGTCTCTTCGAATGCTGCTGCGGGTAGTTGCTGGCTCCAGGAAGCAAACTTTCCATAGGCCTGCGCCGCCATTCGTGCTTGGGCAGGTTGCTGCACCTGTTGCAAGGTGCTGCCCTCGACAAAGTCAAAGAGGCGGTAATTTTTTCCTTGAATAGCGGTTAGCCCGCTACCGGTTGTATTCAGCAGGGGAAGAGGAAGCTGGAAGGGCAGGGGATGGCTAGTCGCATGCTTGGAAAGCAAGCTGAGGTTATGATCGATGCGATCGGGGAAGCGGAAAACAGAATCATTGAATCCCTGAAGGATCCATTTTTTGTCTAGTTGACTGACTAGGAGCGTCTCGTGAATCAGCCCTTCACCAAATGGGCGAATCGTCAGGGGTGCATCGGTAAACTGGGGGTAGGCCTGGGTGAGGGCGGTAGCTAACGCATCAAACATGGTTCGAAAATAGAAATTTCTTCTTGTAAATGCAGGGGCCTGAATCTGCCTCAAAATTTTGGACCATCAAGAACTTGTTTTTGAGGCAGCTAGGGGTTCTTTCGGAAAAAGGGCGATCTCTCTTTTTGAAAAAAATCAAAAAAGGGATGGGCCTTAACTAAATATTTTTTTGTTTATTGGTCCATCAATTAACCCAAGACCACATGAATGTTACTGCCTTAGATTGGGGCATCATTGCCGCTTTCTTTATTATTTCCCTGGTGATTGGACTTGCTTCAGCGAAGTCAGCAGGTAGTTCCGCAAAGGAATTTTTTCTTTCCGGCCGCAACATGCCCTGGTGGCTTTTGGGCGTTTCCATGGTCGCAACTACCTTTTCTGCCGACACCCCAAACCTAGTCACGGATATGGTCCGAAAGGATGGTGTTGCAGGTAACTGGGCTTGGTGGGCATTTTTGCTCACGGGAATGTTGACCGTATTTGTCTATGCCAAGTTGTGGAGACGGTCTGAGTCGACTACAGATTTAGAATTTTACGAAATGCGCTATTCTGGTAAGGGGGCTGCTTTTTTGCGTGCCTTCCGAGCCATTTACTTAGGTGTATTCTTCAATGTCGTCATCATGGCAACGGTGTCTTTGGCAGCCATCAAGATTGGTGGGGTCATGTTGGGCCTTTCTCCAGTTCAAACTTTGTTGATTGCCTCTGTGGTCACCGTGGTCTACTCTTCTTTTGGAGGACTCAAGGGGGTGTTGCTCACAGACTTTTTTCAGTTTTTCATCGCGATGATTGGCTCCTTTGGAGCCGCGTATTATGTGTTGGAACTGCCGGAAATCGGGTCTTTGCAGCAGCTGTTGAGCCATGAGGTAGTCGCTACCAAACTGGATTTTGTTCCTGATTTCACCAATCCCAATGTGTATATTCCACTATTTATCATGCCTATTGCCATTCAATGGTGGGCAACCTGGTACCCAGGAGCGGAGCCAGGTGGTGGTGGATACATTGCCCAGCGCATGCTATCTGCCAAGGATGAGAAAAATGCGATTGGAGCTACCCTATTTTTCAACATTGCACACTATGCCTTGCGCCCATGGCCTTGGATCATTGTTGCCTTAGCCTCTTTAGTGGTTTTCCCAACGGTAACTGATTTGCAGGTTGCATTTCCGCATATTCCTGCAGACAAGTTGGGGGATGATTTGGCCTATCCGGCCATGCTCACTTTCTTGCCTACCGGAATGATTGGAATCGTCCTTGCTTCCTTGATTGCAGCAGTAATGTCTACGCTATCTACTCACCTCAACTGGGGTTCGAGCTATGTGGTGAACGACTTCTACCTGCGGTTTTTGAAGCCTGAAGCAAGCGACAAGGAGTTGGTCGCTGTGGGTAGAATTTCTACCGTGGTCTTGATGGTGTTGTCAAGCTTTTTGGCATTGGCCCTGTCCTCTGCCTTGTCTGCTTTTGCTATTTTGCTTCAAATTGGTGCGGGTACTGGCTTGATATTTATCCTTCGCTGGTTTTGGTGGAGAATCAATGCCTACACAGAAATCTCTGCCATGATCATCTCTTTTGCAGTAGCGATTTTCTTTGAGGTGATCAATCCTACACTGGGTTGGGTGGATATTCCAGCGGACCAGAGTTACCTCAAACTCGTGTATTCGGTATCTATCACTACCGTGGGCTGGTTGCTTGTGACC
>JBEDEY010000300.1:0-5644 GCA_041175425.1 Bacteroidota bacterium
ACCTTTATTCCGGTAGTTACTATTCCCATTTCCTTGATTGGGGTATTTTTCATCATGTATTTGATGGACTTTTCCATCAATGTGCTTACCCTATTGGGAATTGTACTATCGATTGGTTTGGTAGTCGATGATGCCATTGTGGTATTGGAAAATATTTATGCCAGAATTGAAAAGGGAGAAAAGCCCATGGAGGCTGCTGCCAAAGGTTCGGAGGAAATATTTTTCGCAGTAATTGCAACTACAGTAGCTCTTGCTGCAGTTTTCCTTCCCGTAATTTTCTTGACGGGTACCACAGGAAGGCTATTTCGAGAATTCGGGATTGTAGTAGCCGGCTCGGTAATCATTTCTGCTTTTGTGGCCTTGACGATGACCCCGATGCTCAGTGCACGGATGCTAAAGAATCGGGAAAAGCAGAATGCCTTCTATCGATTTACTGAGCCCTTCTTTGTTTGGCTGAATGAAAGCTATGAAGCAGGTTTGACAAAATTCATGAAGATTAAGTGGATTTCTTTTCCCATCATCCTTGTCATGGGATTGGGGATTTATTGGTTTTTTACCAACATCCAAACGGAGCTTGTTCCAATGGAGGACCGCTCCGAATTGCGAATCAACATGACCGGCCCCGAGGGAGCCACCTTCTCCTTTATGGATCAGGTCATCACCGACTTGAATACACAACTTCAGAAGGAAATTCCGAAGTCGGAAGTTGCCAGCATTACAAGTATGACCTCACCAGGATGGGGCACCGCAAATACCAACTCAGGATTTATTCGTCTCATGTTGACGGATGCTTCCCAGCGTTCCCGTACACAGCAGGAAATCTTTACCCAAATCAATGGTTCTCTCAAAGGAGTAACTGCAGTACGTGCTTTTGCGCAGCAGCCCGCTTCCATTGGAGACCGTCGTGGAGGCCTACCTGTTCAATACGTGATTCAGGCGCCGACCTTGGAAAAATTAAAAGCCGTCATCCCGAAGTTTATGGAGAAGGCTGCGCAAAATCCAGCCTTCATTTTCACCGACATCAACCTGAAGTTTACCAAGCCTGAATTGGAAATTGAGATTGACCGAGAGCGAGCACGGAATATGGGCGTTTCTGTTCAAGAGATCGCACGTACCCTTCAGCTATCCTACTCAGGCCAGCGATTTGCATACTTTATCAAAGGAGGCAAGCAATACCAGGTAGTGGGTGAGATGCAGCTTCAGGACCGAAATGAACCGGTGAACTTGCGTATGCTCTACGTTCGAGGAGATAATGGACAGCTAATCCAATTAGATAACTTGGTCCGTGTAGTTGAGAAAAGTACGCCGCCGCAGCTCTATCGATTCAATCGATTTGTGAGTGCGACCGTTTCAGCCAACTTAGCGGATGGGGTGACCATTGGAGCAGGCTTGGATGAGATGGACAAAATTGCAGCTGAGGTATTGGATGATTCCTACGCTACGGATGTTTCTGGACCTTCCAAGGAATTTAGAGAGAGCTCCAACAGTTTGTTGTTTGCATTCATTTTTGCCTTGGTGCTGATTTACCTGGTGCTTTCTGCCCAGTTTGAAAGTTTTGCCGATCCATTGACAATCATGTTCACGGTGCCTTTGGCAATTTTTGGCGCCTTGGCCACGCTTTGGGTATTTGATTTTACACTCAACATTTTCAGCCAGATTGGTATCATCATGCTCATCGGCTTAGTGACCAAAAATGGAATTTTGATTGTCGAGTTTGCCAATCAACGTAAAGAAGAAGGAATGGATGTTGAGGAGGCTATTTTTGGTGCGGCAGTATCTCGACTTCGACCGATTTTAATGACCAGTATGTCTACTATCCTAGGAATTTTACCTATTGCATTGGCATTGGGTGCTGGGGCAGAAAGCAGGGTCCCAATGGGAGCGGCAGTTATTGGAGGTCTTGCCTTTTCTACGGTATTGACACTCTTCGTTATTCCTGGGGTGTACACCTATTTAACTTCCAAAAAAGGCGTTTTAGCAAAAACAGTATGAAAATAGGAACACTTTTGCTTGCATTCCTGCTACCAGTCCTATCGGTATGGGCGCAAGTGCAGGAACCGCTAGATCTTGAAAAAGCGCTGCAATTGGGGTTGGAAAATAACCTCCAAGTAAAAATTGGAGTTGAAAACCGGAATCTGCGAGAGCTTGATAAAAAAATAGCCGCAGGAAGTTTATTCATGCCTTCCCTAAATGCCAACTACCTGCGTTCTTTTTCCACCGAAGATGTGACGCAGACTTTTGTCAGTGATCCAAATAATCCACGAGCAATTGATGCGGCAAAGTCTCGGAACAAAGCCTACAGTTTCGTAGGGATTTATGGATTTAGACCAGAGTCCTTGCTGACCATGCGTCGACTCGGGATGCTCGAAGAAATCAGCGACCTGGATGCAAAAATCATTGTAGAAAACACTGTTGCTGGGATTTCAACTGCCTATTACCGCTTGATTTTGGAATTGCAACGGCTGAAAGTGCTGCAGCAAACCTTGTTTTTGAGTAAGGCGAGATTGGATATCTCCCAAGCACAGTATGAATTGGGCGGTGCAGGTAAGAGAGATTTTCTCGCAGCCCAAGTAGACTACAATGGGGATTCCAGTTTATTGATGACTCAGTACCAAGTCATTCAGAATGCACGAGTCAACTTGAATGAATTGCTCGCAGCGGATCCTGACACCAACTTCATAATTCAGGACAGCACCATTACCATTGGGGATCGATTGGCTCTTGAGACGCTCTACGAAAGTGCATTTCTAGAGAACAAGCTCTTGCTTGTCAACCAACGAAATAACAACGAAGCCTTCCTTCGGATCAAAGAACTCCAAGCCTCAAGACTTCCTGGTATCAACCTGAATTCAAGTTTCAACAATTCTGTGTTTAACTCAGATGCGGGTTTCTTGATTCAAAACGAAAGACAAGGCCTCAACTATGGAGGTAGCATCACCTTCAATCTGTTTAGTGGACTTACCCTCAATCGACGGATACAAAGTGCAAAGGTGAATCAGCGCATCCAAGACTATTCCTTGGAGCAGTATGAGATTCAACTAAAGTCAGATATTCAACGGGCTTACAACACCTATGACAATAACCTAGGACTACTTTCTATAGAACAAACGAATTACCAAGTGGCCAAGGAGAATTCAGAAATTGCTTTGGAACGATTTCGATTAGGTATTGCTTCCTACCTTGAATTTAGAGATGCGCAAGTCAACCTCCTTTCTGCAGAAAATAGACTAATCACCTCTATTTTCCAGATCAAACAACAAGAGATTGAGCTGCTTCGCTTGTCAGGAAAGATCTTTTTCACCAGCAGCTTGGACCCCTTTGAGGTCCCTGTGAATTGAAAAATTAAAGAGGCTTCGGCCTCTTTTTTTTGGTTAAGAAAAAAACACAGAATATAATTTGGCATAGGCTTTGCCAAGTATACCCAAACTAGCAGCTCTGCTGTTCAGAAATGGGAAAAAAGAAAGCGATACTACTTGCTGTAGCGGTAGCATTTTTGATTGGGGGGACTATCGGTTACCTCAATAACTGGTTTATCCAGCCCTTAAAACAGGAATTTGTTCTTGATAAGGAAGGTATTTTATCCCGTGGCACCTTGCGCGTTGCTGTGGACAACAACTCCAGTAGCTTTTACATCTATCGAGGAAGAAGGATGGGCTATGAATACGAGCTTCTCTTAGATCTTGGTAAGGAATTGGGTGTTCAAATCGAATTTGTGGTTGCTTCCGATATTGATGAGGCCTTCACCAAGCTTGAGGAAGGCAAGGTCGATTTAATTGCCATGAATGTGACTCAGAATGCAGAGCGGGAAAGCTTTGTGTCCTTTACCGAATCGCTTGGTACCATCAGCACGGTGCTTGTGGGGAGAGAAAAGGTAACCTCCTGGGATAGCCTTGGAAAGGATACCGTAGTCGTTCGTAAAGGAGCGCTGTACAAGAGTCAACTTGAACAGCTGAAAGATTCGCTCCGCCTTGAGTTTACAATCCTTGAGGCACAAGACCACGAAGAAACCTTGCTTGATCGTGTTTACGAACAGGAACTGCGCTGGACCGTTGCAGAAAAGAATGTGGCGCAAACCAATGCCACCTATTACGATGAACTACAGGTTGGGCTGGAGGTATCCAAAGAAGAGCCAGTGACCTGGGCCCTGCGAAGTACCTCTATCAACTTGCTCCAAGCAGTGAACAGTTGGCTGGTAGCAAAAAAGAAAGTGTTCATTCCGCGTACCTATGCGAGGTATTTTTTGAATTCCAAAAATCAATATGAACGTGCCACAAACACGTTTTCTTCACTTGGGGGAAACCGAATTTCTGTTTACGATGAAATCATCCAAGAGAACGCCCAAACTTTAGGTTGGGATTGGCGTCTTCTGGCAGCCTTGGTGTACAAGGAGTCGAGATTTGATACCACTGCCCTTTCCTATGCTGGAGCTCAGGGATTGCTGCAGTTGATGCCGGTGACGCTGGAGCGATTTGGGGTGACTAATCCCAATGATCCTGTTGAGTCCTTGAAAGGAGGCGTGAAATACTTGCAGTACCTGGATAAATTTTGGTTGGAACGAGTTCCTGAGACCAATGAGCGAATTAAGTTTATTTTGGCTTCTTATACCATTGGCCAAGGACACGTGGAGGATGCCTGGAGGTTGACCTTGAAGTATCGAAAAAATACCCAAAGCTGGCAGGAGGTTTCTAACTTTTTGAACCTAAAAAGCGATCCCAAATACTACCGGGATCCGGTGGTAAAAAGTGGCTATGCCAAAGGGCACATCGCAGTCAAGTATGTCCGCGATGTACTGGCTTTATTTCAGTCTTACAAGGCCTTGGTTGATCCTTGATCTTAATGCAGTTCAAATAGCCCCTCTATTTCTACAGGGATATTGTCTGGCAAGGATCCCATTCCCACGGCGGAGCGTACGCCGATGCCCATTTCTTTTCCCCAAACTGCCGCAAAAAGTTCACTGCAGCCATTCATGACATAAGGATGTCTTTCAAAAGAGGACACACAGTTGACCATACCCAGGACTTTGATCACCCTTTTTACTTTATCCAAAGAGCCAATGGATTCCTTGATTGTGGCCAACATGGCTAGCCCTACTTGTCTTGCAGCAAGTTTGCCCTGCTCGATATCCAGATCCTCACCGATTCTACCAATAATCAAGCTTCCGTCTTGAGTCACGGTTCCATGGCCCGAGAGGTAAAGAAAATTTCCCACCACCAAGCTGGGCATGTACACGCCTAGAGGCTTTGGTGCTGGAGGGAGGATCAAGCCAAGTTGTGCGAAATTTTGTTCAGGACTAGTCATATAGTATTGCTGTTGGAATAGTGATTCAATTATAGGTGTGCAATTGGTTCTGCGTATGCTAAAGTATGAATTTTCAGAGGAGTCAACTCCCTTTTTGAACTTAGAGAATCAGATCGAGCAGGAGTACTCCGCCTAAACCTGCGACAGCAACAACCGTTTCCATCAGTGTCCAAGAGCGCAGCGTATCTTTGACGCTGAGGTTGAAGTACTCTTTAAACATCCAGAAGCCCCCATCATTGAAGTGCGAAAACACCAAGCTGCCCGCTCCAATGGAGAGCACCAATAAATTGGGGTCTACGTTTAATGTTGGTACTAGTGGAGCGATAATCCCTGCCGTAGTCAGGCC
>JBEDEY010000301.1:0-3120 GCA_041175425.1 Bacteroidota bacterium
CCACTATTTATCATGCCTATTGCCATTCAATGGTGGGCAACCTGGTACCCAGGAGCGGAGCCAGGTGGTGGTGGATACATTGCCCAGCGCATGCTCTCGGCCAAGGATGAGAAAAATGCGATTGGAGCTACCCTATTTTTCAACATTGCACACTATGCCTTGCGCCCATGGCCTTGGATCATTGTTGCCTTAGCATCTTTAGTGGTTTTCCCAACGGTAACTGATTTGCAGGTTGCATTTCCGCATATTCCTGCAGACAAGTTGGGTGATGATTTGGCCTATCCTGCCATGCTCACCTTCTTGCCTACCGGAATGATTGGGGTCGTGCTAGCTTCCTTGATTGCAGCAGTGATGTCTACGCTATCTACTCACCTCAACTGGGGTTCGAGCTATGTAGTGAACGATTTCTACCTCCGGTTTTTGAAGCCTGAAGCAAGTGACAAGGAGTTGGTCGCTGTGGGTAGAATTTCTACCGTAGTCTTGATGGTGTTGTCAAGCTTTTTGGCCTTGGCCTTATCCTCGGCCTTGTCTGCTTTTGCGATCTTGCTTCAAATTGGTGCGGGTACTGGCTTGATATTTATCCTTCGCTGGTTTTGGTGGAGAATCAATGCCTACACAGAAATCTCTGCCATGATCATCTCTTTTGCAGTTGCGATTTTCTTTGAGGTGATCAATCCTACACTGGGTTGGGTGGATATTCCAGCGGACCAGAGTTACCTCAAACTCGTGTATTCGGTATCTATCACTACCGTGGGCTGGTTGCTTGTGACCTTCCTTACCCAACCTGAAAAAGATGAGGTCTTGCTTTCCTTTTACCGAAAAGTGCAACCAGCTTCCTTAGGGTGGAAAAAAGTATTGGATCGCTACCCTGCTGAAAAACAAGAAAAGGGCAGACTTGGTATGGAAATAGGATTGATGTTGGTAGGTACGGTTATGGTGTATGCAGCCCTGTTTTCAACCGGATTTTTTATCTATGGAGAAATCGCCCAAGGGGTAATTGCAGGAGCAATTGCCGTGGCTGGAGGTTTGTTTATTTTGCTGTCCTGGAAAAAATTGAATTCCTAAGGCTCCTTTCAAAATTGAGTTCAACTCCCTTCACTGGCCCTCATTGGACAAGTGAAGGGAGTTTTTAATTTTCTTCCCAACTTACTTTTTGTTCCCTGCCTTCTTTTCAAAGTTCACCGAATTGATAAGGTGTGCCATATCAATTTTGATGTATTCGATGATGGGAGCTAAGGAATCATTTTTGAGTGCGGTGTTAAAATAAACTGCACCTCGAAGAAAATGGGAGGTGGAGTCGGTCACAAAAAATTGAAACTGGGTAGGAACTTCCCCCGTGAGTTCGGCCACGACTGCAGAATAGCCATTTGGAGTGAGTAAAATTGCTTCTTCGATCCCGTAAGCCTTGATCTGGTGCTTTGCGGTTAGACTAAACGCATCGTTGGATAGCGTTTTAAAATCTGTGCTCTGGTCAATTTTTTTGTAAGTCAAATGGACCTTGGCTCCAAACTTTTTGTAATTCAAATTGATCCAGTCTTTTTCTTCTAAGTTGAACGAATCTGCTTCCACCATGCTGTGGGTTGAAAAATCAAAACTATAGGGATAGCCCTCTTTCAAGGAGTTGTACTCGTGTCGAGGTAGGTCGATGCGGTTGTATCCCGGAGGCTTGGGAAGCCAGTTGGACTCACATCCAAAACAAACTAAAACCAGAAAGGCTAAAGGGAAGATTCTCTTCATGATCTAAAAGTAAGTTTTGTAGGCGAATTCCTAGTCACTAGGTCGCTTTATTCATTTAAGAATTGGACGTACCTCTCTTGCCCAATTTGCACATCCTGCTTTCAATTTCCCTATTCAAATCCCAAGAAATTAGGCATACCGCCCTACTTCAAAACCTTTGATTTCCATGGAAGTGTCTTTTTGTTGGTGTAGCTCCGCTAGGATTTTACCAGTGCCCGGTGCGAGGGAAATCCCCATCATGGAGTGGCCACTGCCTACTAGCACATTTGTGTATCCAGGCGCAAATCCAATGTAAGGGAGTCCATCAGGAGAGCAGGGGCGAAGGCCTTTCCAGATCTGTTGGTCTTCGGGGAAACTGGCCTGAAAGTCAGGGTAGTAGCGGTTGATCGACTCAAAAATCCCTCTTACTCGATTCTTATTGATGGATTGGTTGGTGCCGGCGATTTCCATGGTACCTCCAAAGCGGATCGTTTCTCCATAGGGGCTTACTGCCACTTTTTGTTCGGTCAGGATGGTTGCTTGTTGGATTTCGGGCTTATTTTTTTGAATAAAGGAATAGCCTTTTCCACCCATCATGGGAAGGGAGAACTGCAGCATTTTTGCCAATTCCCCTGACCAAGAACCTCCGCAGAGGAGGATTTTTTCGCAGTCAATTTTGCCTTTGTCTGTGAGGACAGCCTGTACCCTATTGCCTGATTTTTCAAACCCAAGCACTTGAGTTTCGGTGAGGAAGGTGACTCCCTTCTTTTCCAAGTAGCTCTTCAAAAAGCTGTACAAGGCTCCGGGATCCAGGTGTGCATCACCGGGAAATAGTACGGCTCCTCGGGCCTTGAGCTGGAGATTTGGCTCGATCTTTTTGAGGTCTTCAGGGCCTAGAATTTCTGCTTCCAGCCCATATTTTCTTGCCAAATGCGCAAATTCTACCTCCTCTTTTTCCATAGATTCAGTTTGGTAGGCCATCATTAACCCTTTTTCTACCAAAGCCATGGACGAGTCCGGATGTTCTTGTCGAAACTCTTGGTACAGGGCCTTGCTGAGTAGACTGATGTTTTTGAGGTAGGGGATCGCTTTTGTTACCTGGCTAGGAGTGGCTGCCTTGAAGAAAAGCAAACACCATTGAGCCAATTTGAAGTCAAGACGAGGGTGGATGTAAAAGGGGCTTTTGGAGGAAAACATCCAGGAGATCCCTTTGCTAATCATGCCGGGTGCTGCTAGAGGGATGATGTGGCTGGGCACGATCATGCCTGCATTGCCTGTGGAGCAATTGTCCTTCAAGTCTGTGCGGTCAATGACCGTCACTTCGACGCCTTCTTTTTGCAGGTAATACGCGGTAAAAAGGCCAACTATGCCTCCGCCGATGATTAGGGTTGGTTTCATTACAGA
>JBEDEY010000302.1:0-4612 GCA_041175425.1 Bacteroidota bacterium
AATACATCCCAAGCCTTGCAAAATCCTGCCCGACGAAGTGTCCCACGAAGGAGGGTGTCAACCTGCTCCAATCCGTAGATAGACTGATAATTCAATGAATCCCGGTTGGGGTAGCCATCAAAATCCCCCAAGACTGGAAAACTGATGGTTTCTACCCGCTTGAATAGCTGATGGTAAGGCACCAACTTCACCTCTCCGTGATCGAGAAACTTGGAAGTCCCTTGACCTGCCAAGACCACATTCCGGGGGTTCCAGGTAAACTTGTATTTCCAGGGATTGTCTTCACTTTGAGGGGCCAACAAGCCTCCACAATAAGACTTGAAGGAGCGAATCACTTCTCCCTTTGCTTTTGCCTCATGGATGATTTTCAGAGCCGACATGTGGTCAATTCCTGGATCTAACCCACATTCGTTGAGAAAAAGAAGCCCTTTGGCTTCGATCTCCGGCCGCATGGCTCGCAGTGCCTCACTTTCGTAGGATGCAGTGAAAAAATGTTTTCCTAGCTCCAAGCAATCCCCAGCGACGATGGGGTGAAGGCCTGCTGGGAGCATGGAGATTACTACATCTGCTTGTCCAATTAATTGTCTACGAGAATCCTGTTCGTCTAATTTCACTGCCACAGCCTGGGTATGGCTTCGCCCTTGGAGTTTGGCTGCTGCCTGGCTTGGATCCAAATCGGCAACTAGGAGCTGCCGGTCACCTTGAGCACAGGAGTCGGCAAGGTAATCAATCAAATAGCTGGAAGATTTTCCTGCTCCAAAAATCAAGATGGTGGACATGGGCTTGAAAATAATAGGTTAAAGTTGCCCCTTTTTTTTGGGCCGAAAAAAGGAAGGGTAAAGAATTAAGGAACATTTATGTACTTTAATCGTTCGTTCCTATCCAAACCAAGACTGCTTGTGAAAAAAATTACCGATACGATTGAGTTGGAAGAACTCACTTTTTCTGAATTGGATCCCCGAGAAGCCGCCTTGCTCCAGCGGGCACAGGAAATCTCTACGAAGGCTTATGCGCCCTACTCCAAATTTCAGGTAGGGGCAGCTGTTTTGCTCGCCAATGGTGAAACCTACCAATCATCGAATCAAGAGAATGTAAGTTTCCCGGTAGGCACCTGCGCAGAACGCTTGCTTTTGGGCTATGTGGGTGCCAACTTCCCAGATCAGGCTCCCCAGATCCTTGCCATTGTAGCAAGGCGTGAGGGTGAGATTGATTGGGCGGGTGTTTCTCCTTGTGGCATGTGTCGGCAGGCGATCAATGAATCTGAAAATCGGTACCAAAGCCCAATCACCATCCTACTGCTACAACCCAAGGGAGTCGTTCTTCGATTCCAAGGGATTCGCCATTTGCTCCCACTCAAGTTTGACGATCTCCACAGTTAGGCGTGAAAAAATCCATTCAGTTTTCATACGAAACCCCGTATTTCCAATCGCACGAACCGACAGGAAAGGAACAAGCCATTTGGATTGTCCTGCATGGCTATGGGCAATTGGCAGAATTTTTTATTCGAAAGTTTCTCCCATTCGCTTCTCCTGAGCGGCTTGTGATAGCTCCTGAAGGTACCAATCACTCCTACCTCAAGGACTTTCAGGGACGAGTAGGCGCCAATTGGATGACAAGCTACCAGCGGGAAACTGCCATTGCCAACAACCATCGATACCTAAATCGGATGATGGAGGAGGTCCTTTCCGCCTTCGAACAGGCACCGCGCATTCACCTCCTAGGATTTTCACAAGGGGCAGCAACTGCCACCCGTTGGGCTAGCCAATGGGAGGGTAGCCTTGATTCACTTATTCTTTGGGGCGGAGGATTTGCACATGACCTTGCACTAGAAGTGGCGAAAGAAAAATTTGCTTCGACAGAGGTAATTCTCGTACATGGACTGGAAGATGAGTTAGTCACTGAGGAAAGCAAAAAGAGACAAGAGGAGCTTCTTTTGGAGCTGGGCAAGTCACTAAACCTGCTTACTTTTTCCGGAGGGCATGAAATAGACCCCAAAACGGTAGAAAGAATTATTAATCAAGGGTTTTAGGCTTATTTTTTTGGGTAGAACTTGCGTTTTTTAAAACAATTTGTTGAACTTTCGAACTGTCGTAATTTAAAATATTTGAACTCCATCCATGCTTTCGCTTACTGAAAAAGAGGTAGATCTAATCGCTACCCAATTACTTAAAGGCAATGTGTGCTTCTATCAGGTTGACAAGAAGAAAATCCATCACATGCCAGACGATGAGGATCACTTCAATTACGACCTAACCCCGGAGGAAGAAGATATCCTCGACGAAATCGAAGATCAACCAGACAATTTCGCAGAGTTTACCAAGTTAGAACCGTCCCAAGAGCACCAGCTCATGCAGGACTTTGTAGACCGCAGAGTCAAAGAACGTACTCTTGCAGAGGATCTGGTAAGTGCGCTAAGCAATCCCAAGGCTACCACGGCTTTCCGCTTTCTCCTAGATGGCTCCAAATACAAAGAGGAGTGGGCAGAATTCCTTCGCGGGAAGTACCAAGACTGGATCAAGGAACAAGTAGATGCCTTCAACTATGCTGAAGACTAAATCTAAACCGCTCCAAGATTAACCTTCTGGAGCGGTTTTTTTAGGTCTTGTTGACACCATTCAATTCGTACACCTTTTTGACCTTACCATGAAAAAACTACTCTTTTTCCTCCCGCTTCTTTTTGTAGTGCAGATGATTCAAGCCCAGACTTGGGACTGGGGTGGACCAGTCGATCCCCTCCAAGCCAAGTTTCAAATCCAGCAGTACCGGCTCGAGCTGGAAATTTTCCCCGAAACGCAGTCCATTGCAGGACAGTCTACCATCACGTTTTTGGCTAATGAAAAGCTCGATACGCTGCGGCTTCAATTGATTGACCAATACCGAGTAACTAAAGTACTCATGGATGGAAAAGAAGTTGCTTTTACCCATCAAAACGACCTCTTGGACATATTACCTATAGACTGCACCTGCAATCAGGTTCAGATCTTCTACGAGGGGCAGACCCCGATAGCGCAGAATCCTCCATGGACAGGAGGGTTTACCTGGGAAAAAGACCAGATGGGCAGGCATTGGATGGGATTGTCTTGCCAGGGGGAAGGAGCAAAGCTTTTTATGCCGGCCCTAGATCACCCCTCAAGTGAACCGCAGGAGGGTGTGGACTTGCTGTTCACGGTACCCAAACCCTATTTCGTCGCTTCCAACGGACGCTTGATCCAGACCCAAGATCAGGGCCAAAAAGTGCGCTACCATTGGAAAACGAACTACCCGATCAACAATTACAACATCAACTTTACCCTAGGCATTTTTGAAAAAGCGGAAACTCAATTCCAATCCATCTCTGGAGCAGTAGTTCCAATGGCAGTTTGGGTGCTCCAAGATAACAAATCCAAGGCCAAGGAACTGCTCGAAGTACTTCGGGTAAGTGCCCAAACGCATGAAAAATACTTCGGCGCCTATCCTTTTCCAGCGGACAAAATCGCAGTCGTTGAAACTCCCTACCTAGGCATGGAACACCAAACCATCAATGCCTACGGGAATAACTTCCAGTTTGTACCCATGGGAAAAGTCAAGTACGACTGGCTACTCCACCACGAACTGGGCCACGAATGGTTTGGCAACAAGGTCTCTGTGGGTGACTGGGCCGACATGTGGATTCACGAGGGCCTAACGGCTTACGGGGACTGGTTGTTCTATTGGGAGCATGGAGGTTCGGAAGCCTATTTTGAAAAAGCAACTTCCGAATCACAAGACATTCCTCATGCAAAGCCTGTGGTAAGTCCTCCAAATTCCACCGAAAAGACGGCTTACCATCCCGAAATCTATACCAAAGGAGCCATGGTCATCCATTCACTCCGAGGGGTATTGGGGGATGAACTATTTTTCCCAGCAATAAAGGCTTTTGCTGAAGCGGACCAGTTTACCTATTTGAATCTCGTGACCACCCAAGATTTTACCGACTTTATCCAGCAGTTCACGGGTCAAAATCTGGAAGGCTTTTTTGAACTCTACTTGAAGACGACAAGACTGCCTGAAGTGAAGGTAAAAAAGAAAGGGAAAGATCAGTTTCTCGTTTCCTTGGAAGGAATCGAGTTTGAGCTCCCTGTAGAAGTCAAAACCTCCACGGGAATCAAAAAATACTCCCTTGGAAAAACCCCAACCCTGATCTCGAGTACCACTACCCCCGAAGTAGATCCGCGGGGCTGGTTGATGCTACAGCGGTGAGGAAACGCTAGTTTCCGCAGGAGACCGAGCGTAATTAATTAGTCTCGCAAAGAGGCGCAAGGCGCAAAGAATTAGATATGTTAGTTTAAACCTTGTTCTAATACAAAACATCTTAATCTACTGGCAGAATTTCCTAGTTCCATAGGAACTTGTCCCGCTTGATTGCGGGAGCGTAACATTAATAACCCCGGGTGAAGCCCGGGGCCTCAAGGATAGAAGCTCGTAATTGCAAATCACAAACAGCATCAAATCACGAGCAGCTCCCTAAAACAAAAAAACGGTGCAAGCCTTCGCTTACACCGTTTTTTTATTGTTTTGATTCTAATCCTTAGATTCCGAAAGCCTGCTTTACCTTCTCTACATAATCCAACTTCTCCCAGGTAAATAGCTCTAC
>JBEDEY010000303.1:0-2988 GCA_041175425.1 Bacteroidota bacterium
CTGCTATTCACGCAAGTGGGCCTGGAATCGAGGTGCTCCTTTTTGAAAAATCCCCAAAAGTACTCTCCAAAGTCAAAATCTCTGGTGGGGGCCGTTGCAATGTGACCCATCGTCCGATGGAAATCTCCAAATTGGTCAAAAATTACCCCCGAGGAGAGAAATTTTTAAAGAAAGGCTTTGCCCACTTTTCGATCGAGGATACCTTCAGCTGGTTTGAATCGCGAGGGGTAGCCCTCAAAATCGAAGAAGATGGACGGGTATTTCCAAAAAGCAATACCTCACAAAGTATCGTAGATGTGCTGGAGCAGGAAGCCAAGCGACTTGGGGTTCAATTGAAAATTTCAACTGGAATCAAGGCAATTCGACCCACAGAATCTGGCTTTCGCTTACAAACGGATGCAGGGGAGGTTTCCGTATCCAAAGTCATTGTTGCATCTGGAGGTCATCCAAATCTGAATGCTTATGATTTTCTTAAATCATTGAATCATAAAATTATAAGTCCTATCCCTTCACTTTTTACCTTCAACACACCGCAGGAACCCATACGTGAGCTAATGGGTATTTCGATGGGAGATGCATTGGTCAAATTGGAAGGAACAAAACTAAGCTACCGCGGTCCGATTTTGATCACCCATTGGGGCATTAGTGGGCCAGCAGTGCTCAAGCTCTCCGCATTCGGCGCAGACTGGTTGCATGAGAAGCAGTACACCGCCCGAGCCATCATTCAGTGGAATGCAAATCTTGGGGAGCAGGATTATGCAGATCAACTCAATAGCTACGCGCAGCTTCATCCCAACAAAAAGGTGGTTTCCAATTCACTATTTGGGGTCCCTACACGGCTTTGGGAGCATTTCTGCAGCAAAGCTGAGGTACCCGAAGCGCAACTTTACGGACAGATTTCAAAGAAATTGATCAATAAGCTGGTCCAATGTTTATTCTGCTACTCTATGGGTATTCAAGGAAAAACTACCTTTAAGGAAGAGTTTGTTACTGCTGGAGGATTGGTTCTAGATGAAATCAATCCTGAAACGATGGAGAGCAGGTTTCATCCTGGGCTTTATTTTGCGGGTGAGGTATTGAATTTGGATGGAATCACGGGGGGATTCAATTTCCAAGCAGCATGGACTACGGGCTATTTGGCAGGTACTTCTGCTAAGGAAAGTTTGAGAATGTAGCGTAAATGCCCTTTAGGAGGTAGGCGAGCATAAAAAAAAGGCAATACGCATCGCCTTCTTTTTCAAATTTAATCCCCTTTAACTCTGTAAATCCAATGAGTTCATTAACGAATTGAAAATTAGTTGATTACACTTGCTTCAAGGTTAACTAAAGATGAAGTTGATTTGAAGTTATCTTCACAATTCCCATGCCTATACTAGCTTCTTCCTACGCTAATTTCCCCTTTTTTTACCTTAACGGGCATTTCGAGACTATTTTACCGAGCATTTGGAGGAAGGTGGAAGGTGTTACTTACGAAAGAGAGCAAATCGATACGCCTGATGATGATTTTTTGAATTTGGATTGGTCCAAGGTGGGAGGTAAGCAATTGCTCCTAGTTTCCCATGGTTTGGAGGGCGATTCACAGCGGCATTATGCACGAGGATTGGTCAAGTTGTTTAACCAAAAAGGAATCGATGCACTCGTTTGGAACAATCGCTCCTGCGGGGGAGCAATCAACCGTCAACCGATTCTGTACCACCACGGGTCAACCTACGATTTGGATACTGTCGTCAAGCATGTATTGAGCAAGTACAGTTACGAGGGTTTGTTTCTTGCAGGAATCAGTATGGGCGGTGCACAAACATTAAATTACCTCGGGCAACAGGGTAGGGACCTATCTCCATTGATTTTACGAGCTGCGGTGTATTCTACGCCAGTTCATTTGCCTTCCAGCGCAGCCACGCTTCGCCGGTGGTCCAATGGCTTCTATTCTCGGAAGTTTATGGGCAAACTCAAGAAAAAAATGCAGGCCAAGGGGGAGCAGTTTCCAGGCTTGCTGGACTTGGAACGCTTGGAGCAAGTACGGAATTTTGATGAATTTGATACCGAGTTTACGGCCAAGCTGCATGGATTCAAAGATGCTGCTGATTTTTACGAGCAAGCCAGCCCACATACCCGGATTCAAAACATCGGAATCCCAACCTTAATTTTGAATGCTAAAAACGATCCCTTATTGGGTGAAGAATGCTATCCAATAGCAATTGCAAGGTCGAGCGATGTGCTATTTTTGGAGATGCCAGAAAGGGGTGGGCATACCGGATTTACTGTTCCGGGTTCAGAATTTAACTACGCAGAATCCCGAGTCCTTGAATTCCTTACCCAATCTTCCGGAATACAACCTAGGTAAAAGGGGAATCGAACCGTAAACTGAGGTTTAGAATCGTTTGAGCACCATTTCTACTACGGCACCTCCAATGGAGAGGGAGCTAGTAGCAGCTGGAGAGGGTGCGTTGAGTACATTGATGGAAAACTTGGATTCACGAATGGCAAAGTCATCCAAAAGGCCTCCAGTTCGGTCACAAGCCTGAGCACGAACCCCTGCACCACCTTCTACGAGGTCTGACTCCTGAATTTCAGGGATCAGCTCTTGCAAACCTTTGGTAAAAGCCGTTTTTGAAAAGGAACGATAAAACTCTCCTAAGCCTGTTTTCCAGTATTTTCCTGCCACCTTTCGAAACCCTGGCCATGCCAAGGTTTCTGCTAGCTCTGCAAGATTCACTTGGTTTTTGCGGTAGCCTTCTCGTTTAAAAGCAAGTACGGCATTGGGACCTGCTTCGATCCCTCCTTTGATCATTCGAGTGAAGTGTACCCCAAGAAAGGGGAAGTTGGGGTCTGGAACGGGGTAAATGAGATTTTTGACTAAATGCTCACTTTCTGATTTAAGCTTGAAGTATTCCCCTCGAAAAGGGATGATTTTGATATCGTTGATGGACTCGTCATTCATCTGAGCTACTTTATCTGAGTACAGCCCAGCACAGTTGACAACCAGTT
>JBEDEY010000304.1:0-3736 GCA_041175425.1 Bacteroidota bacterium
AAATAAAATTTCGTTTTAGACACAAAAACATAACATTTCAAACATAGTCAGGTGAAGTTTGCTATCCAAATTGACAAGCAAAACTACTGGTGTGAAGACCCACTACAAAACTCTCATCGTTTCGGATGTTCACTTGGGAACCAAGGGCTCCAAATCCAAAGAAATCGCTCGATTTTTGAAGCAATTTCAATGTGACAACCTCATTTTAAATGGCGACATCATCGACGGCTGGCAGCTCAAAAAATCGGGGAGCTGGAAACGGAAACACACCCGGTTTTTCAATCGAGTGCTGAAAATGATGGAAAACCAGTCGACCAAGGTCTACTACCTGCGAGGCAATCACGATGACTTTTTAGATCAGATCCTACCAATACAAATCGGCGGTCTGCAAATACTGGCAGACATGACTTATGAGAGTAATGGCAAAAAATACTTCATTACCCATGGAGATGTTTTTGATAGCATCACCACCAACCTTCGCTGGATTGCTTACCTCGGAGATGTAGGATATACTTTTCTTTTATGGCTCAACCGAGTGGTCAATTACTACCGAATTAGAAAAGGGCTACCCTACTTTTCCCTATCCCAATTTGTAAAAGGAAAAGTGAAGAAGGCAGTTTCTTACATCGATGATTACGAAATGGAATTGGCCAAAATGGCGAAGGCCAAAGGCTGCGATGGTATCATTTGTGGTCATATCCATAAAGCCGAAAATCGAATGATTGACGGGATTCATTACCTGAATTCTGGGGACTGGGTGGAGACCATGAGTGCCTTGGCTGAAGATTTTGAAGGAAATTGGGAGTTGATCTATTTCAACGAGATTGATTTCAAGAAAGTAAGTGATCCTACACCTACCAAGCTGAGGATAGAGCCAGATCATTTGGAAGAGCACATCCTTCCCCACGTGGCCTTCACTGGCATAGAAGACGCGCAGCTCAGTTCAAGAAGCATTCAACTGTAAACCATGCGATTCTTATTTTTGATTCAAGGGGAAGGGCGCGGACACCTCACCCAGGCACTTTCATTCGCAGGAATCCTTCGGTCAGAAGGCCACGAGCTGAGTGGAGTAATAGTAGGCAAAAGCCCAAGACGGACACTTCCTGAATTTTTTATTCAAAAAATTGGAGTTGAAGTTACCGCAGTGGAAAGTCCAAACTTTGAAACAGATGGCTTAGAAAAACAAATTCTTCTTGGGAAAACGATCACTACCAATTTGACCAAGCTTCCAACATTCTGGAAGAGTTTGCAACACCTTCACCGCGTGATTGAGGAGAAACAACCCGATGTAATTCTTAATTTTTACGAGCCCTTGGGAGGACTTTACTCCCTCTTATTTAGACCCAAAGCAGCTTTTTGGACTATAGGACATCAATACCTTGAGGCTCATCCGGATTTTGTGTTTGGCCCTGGTCATAGGCTGAAAAAATTTTTATTTAGAATGCACACTCGGTTGACTGCTATTGGAGCTGAGGAGCGTCTAGCCCTTTCTTTTCTTCCGAAAGAAAACCAAGCTAGCCTTCGAGTTGTCCCTCCTTTACTCCGAAAAGAAGTAAAAGAGTTGAAGGCGAGTGCTGGGGATTTTTATTTGGCTTACATGGTTAATCCCGGTTACGCTGAGGAGGTACTCTCCTTTGCACAACAGCATCCTGAGGTACAAATCAGGGCGTTTTGGGATAAAAAAGGTGCTGCAGCAGTTGAATACCCGCTCCCTAATGTGAGTTTTCACCAAGTCAATGATCAAGCATTTTTGGAAGCCATGGCTGCCTGCAAGGGGTTGATCTGTACCGCGGGTTTTGAATCGGTTTGCGAGGCCATGTACTTGGGCAAACCCGTGGTCATGGTACCTATAGCTGGGCAATATGAGCAAGCCTGCAATGCCTTGGATGGGGAAATGTCTGGAGCAGGAAAAAAAGCTGATTTTTTCGACTTTGAACTCCTTATCAGCTTATCCTTAACAGACACTACTAAAACGCAAGCCTACCGAGAATGGGCTGAAAGTTGGCCTTCTGAATTCCGGAAATTAACCTATAAACAGGAACAAATCTCTCCAAAAAGCAGCCCAGAACTAGTTTTATCCTAGCAACCCAGGCTTTCTCTTTCTTCCTGAGTTAGATCTTCAAATCTTTTGTAGGTCACTTTTCCAGCTACCTCAAGTTTGGCATAGGGGAAGGAAACTCGTTTTACTTTCCCCCGCTCTTCTAGAGGTATTTGGGTGTAAAGTTGATCCAATGCGTTCGACTCCATTCGTAGTGCTTCGATTTCTTGATCTGATGGAATTGAAAATTGGCGATTAGCAAAGGCTTTCAATTGAAATTTTCCATACAACTGACTGTATGTTTTTACCAAATCAGAATTACTTGTAGTTGATTGGACCTTATCGGTTACTTCAGTTTCTTGTGCTACTGCATTCACAGCAACTTTATCTGCGAAAATCGCTACAACAACACCTAAAAAAACCACTAGGCTGGCCAATTTCAGGAATTTTATTCCGGGTTTTGAGGATTTATTCATCATTTCAAATCGTTTTTTGGTTAAAGGAAAATTAAAACTGCTTCCCAAAGCAAATCCTTGCTGGCTGGAAAGAACGGATAATAAAATCGTTTGATACTCGCGAAAAGAGAATTGCTTGATCACTTGGTCATCAGCGATAAATTCATGGTTGAGCCGGATAGCCTGCCGGGCGAGGTACAAGCCCGGGTGAAACCAGAAAATGATCAGCAACAGCTCCACCAGCACAATATCCAAAGTATGCTTTTCCCGGATATGGCATTGCTCATGGAGAAATACAGCGTCGGGAATACCCACTTTCTCAAAGGCCGATTTTGAATAAAAAATATATTTCAAAAAGGAAAAAGGAGAAACAGACTCGGGGAGCAAAACTACCATTTCTTGGCGATACATTACCCGATCGTTTTTTCGGATTTGATCATAAATTAGACTGATATTTCGAATGAACCGGATCAAAAAGAAAGCAACTCCCAGGAGGTAAATAGTCCATCCTAATTTTGACCAAGGAATGGTAAGCATTGCGGGCGTGGATTCTGCCTTGGAAATTGGCGTAATGGCAGACTCATTTGGTATACTTGATTCAAAAGAAATAAGTTCAGCTGGATAAAAAACCGAAGGAATGGATTGAACAGCGATCTCCCGCTCCATCTCAATTGTGACTAAGGGAATCAAAAACGACCCAATAATCGCTGCCAGAAGAAAAAATCGGTTGAACCGATGGAGCACTTCCTGCTGCAGAACAAGCCGATGGAATAGCAGCAATACGAGCAAACAAAGGATAGATTTGAACAGGTATTCCATTAATTCTTCCGGTTTAGTTGATCGTCGATCATGGATTTGAGTTCCTCAAGTTGGGCTTCCGTGAAGGAAGTCTGCTGCGCAAAAAAAGAAGCAAACTGGGCTGGAGAATCATTAAAGAAATTCTTGATCAATCCTTGAAGGTGCTTGCCGAAATAGGTCTCCTTAGTTACCAAGGGAAAATATGCTCGGGATTTACCGGTGGATTCATAGCCAACAAACTGCTTTTCCTGCATCCGCTTGAGCAGGGTGGAAATTGTCGTCGCGGCAGGCTTAGGATCAGGATAGGAATCTATCAAGTCTTTCAAATACCCTTTTTTCAATTTCCAGAGATAGTTCATCAGTTCTTCCTCAGTTTTTGGCAACATGGAATAAGAATTTTATTCTACAAATGTAGAAGATTTTTTTATTCTACAAACGTAGAAGG
>JBEDEY010000305.1:0-7248 GCA_041175425.1 Bacteroidota bacterium
ATCCCAGGGAACAGCAATCGCATTTTTGGAAGCAGTAGACAATCGTCAAAAAGATACCTACACCAGTCATCTGGATCTGAAAGGCCCTTTTGTGTTTGATCAACCAGATTTTGGAGTTTTCTACGCCAATGCAGTCCCATTTGATCAAAACTACCTGACACAAGGCCAATCTGTTCTATTCAAGACGAGCAAAGGTCCTTCCTTATTTTCCTTTTTTTATCCAAGCCCCACTGCAGTACCCTTCCCTCCTATGGAAACCCGACTTGCCGAGGTACCCAAAGAAGTAGCGGTAGAAAATCGTGGGGACTTCTTGGCGAATATTCCCAAAACACTGACCGATGAGGGATATTATTTTTTTCAGACAGACAGCACTGCTTCCACCGGCTTATTGCTTCGAACGGTGCATGATGCATTCCCAAAAGTCAAAGATTGGAGTGAAATGGTAGACATGGTGACCTACATTTCAACCAAAAAAGAACACGAAACCTTACTACTAGCACAGGATAAAAAGAAGGCCCTGGATGCGTATTGGCTTAATTTGACTCGGAATGAAGAAGTAGCAAAGGACTTGATTCGAAACTACTTCAAGATGATTGAGTTTGCCAACATCCTATTTACAGACTACAAAGAAGGATGGAAAACAGACCGGGGAATGGTCTACATCGTGATGGGCCCACCTCAGGAAGTTAATTTTTTTGAAGATCGAGAAGTTTGGTCGTACGCAGGGATAGACGACACTTCCAAAATTAGGTTTACCTTTACGCGGGTTAAAACTATTCTTAGCCCACATTTCTATACCCTGAACCGATCAAGAGCTTATCAGCCTATTTGGTTCAAAAACATTTCACAATGGAGAAGCGGAAGGATGGCTTTCTAATCGATAAAGGAGCCTTCGACAAAGATTTTATTTTTGGAACCCGAGCAGTGATGGAATCCATCCATGCCGGCAAAGAAATTGACAAAGTACTCGTTCAAAAAGAACTCAACAACGACCTCATCAAGGAACTGCTTCAGCTTTGCAAGGCTGAGCATATTCCAGTGGTACGCGTTCCTGATGCCAAGCTGAACCGGATCACGCGCAAAAATCACCAAGGAGTGATTGCGCAAATGTCCACCATTGCTTATGCATCCCTCGATAACGTCATCGATCAGTGCTATGCTGTGGGTAAAGCACCCCTAATCTTGGTTTTGGATCATTTGACAGATGTGCGGAATTTTGGAGCGATTGCCCGCACGGCAGAATGTGCAGGCGTAGATGCGATCGTGATTCCTGAAAAAGGAAGTGCTCAGATCAACTCCGATGCCGTAAAAACCTCAGCAGGAGCATTGAACTTCATTCCTGTAGCTCGTGTCAAAAACTTGTTCTATACCTGCAGAGATTTGCAAAAAATGGGTTTATCCCTTATTGCGATCACGGAGAAAACAGAGAAGCTGATGTACGACGGAGACTTTGCTTCTCCCGTTGCGCTCATCATGGGATCCGAGGAAGACGGCATCTCACAAGAGATCATGGGGATGGTAGATGACCGGGTCAAAATCCCATTGGCCGGAAGCATTGAAAGTTTGAATGTGTCCGTATCAGCAGGAGTAGCGATATACGAGGCCATCCGCCAACGAAAAAAATAAAAAAAGAGGATTTCAAATGAAATCCTCTCCTTTTTTCTTCGCTTGGGCTACAAAATCCCGAAACTTATTTTCTGCATCCAGTTTACATATCAGCAGGACATTATCAGATTCATTGATCAGGTAGTGATCCAATCCTTGAACAACCACAAGCTTATCGCTATCTGTTTTGATGAAACAATTTTCAGTTTCATAAAGTAGCGCATTGGCTTCCACCACATTATTTTGGTCGTCCTTATCACGAAGTTCATGTAGACTTTGCCAGGAGCCAATATCGGACCAACCAAAATCGCCAAGCACTACAAACACTTGATCTGATTTTTCCATGATGCCGTAGTCAATGGAAATATTTTTTAAGGTCGTGTATGCCGCGGCTATAAAACCCAGTTCAGTACTAGTACCAAACTGAGATTTGCCTTCTTCAAATACATCCGCTAGGTCGGGCATGTATTTTCGAAAGGCCTGAATCAAACTTTCCACTTTCCAAACAAACATGCCTGAATTCCAGACGAAGTCACCACTTTCCAGGAAGGTAGTGGCTAGTTTGGCATTGGGCTTTTCGGTAAAGGTTTTTACTTTCAATACCTCCTTATCTTCTTCATTTTGAAGGTATTGAATGTAACCATAGCCCGTTTCTGGTCGATTGGGCTTGATCCCTATTGTCAGCAGCCTATTTTGAACTTGGGCAGCAGCGATGGAAGTGACCAAAGTTTGAAGAAAACGACCTTCTTGCAAGATGAGGTGATCCGCTGGGGCCACAACCATGGTTGCATTTGGATCCAAATTTGAAATTTTATAAGCCGCATAGGCTAGGCAGGCAGCGGTATTTTTTCGAAGTGGTTCTGCCAAAATTTGGTGATCAAGAAGCTCCGGAAGCTGTTCGCTAACTAGACTTGCATGCGCTTGATTGGTTACTACATAGAATTGTTCTGCAGGAGCAATTTCTCTGAACCGATCAAAAGTCATTTGCAGGAGTGTTCTCCCTGTGCCCAAGACATCTAAAAATTGCTTGGGCTTACTGCTTTTGCTATAGGGCCAAAATCGGGAACCAACCCCTCCGGCCATGATTACTATGTAAGGTTGATCCTTCATGGAAGCTTAAACAATACCTTCTTTCATTAAGTCATGAATATGCACAAATCCAGCGATTTTCTCGCCATCTAGCACTACCAATTGTGTAATGTTATGTGTTTTCATCAGCGCAAATGCTGCTGTTGCATAATCATCCACCCCGATTGATTTGGGATTTACCGTCATGATATCCTTTGCCTGCAATTCCTGAATGGCAAGCGTTTTTTGCAGCATTCGCCGTAAATCGCCATCTGTAATAATTCCTTTTAATTCTCCAACATCATTTAGCACTGCAGTTGCTCCCAATCGCTTGCTTGAAATCTCAACAATAACGGCTGCAAGGTTCGCATTTTCATTCACCGTTGGCAATTGATTGTTGGAGAGCAGGTCTCCAACCTTTAGATACAGCTGCTTCCCGAGTGATCCTCCAGGATGATAGCGTGCAAAATCTGAGGAAGTAAATCCACGTGCCTCTAAGAGGCAGATCGCCAAGGCATCGCCCAGTGCCAAGTGTGCAGTCGTACTGGTAGTAGGAGTCAAATTGTGTGGACAAGCCTCTTCGGCAATCGTTGCATTGAGCACAAAGTGCGCTTGTTCGGCCAGATAGGATTGGGTATTGGAAACTAGGGCTACAATCTTCACTCCCAATTGCTTTACGAGGGGCAAAAGCACTTTTATTTCTGCAGTATTGCCGGATTTGGAGATAAAGAGCACCGTGTCGTCTTGTTGTACCATGCCCAGGTCACCATGAATGGCATCGGCGGCATGCATAAATAGTGCTGGAGTACCGGTAGAATTGAGTGTAGCCACCAACTTATTCGCTATCCAAGCACTCTTTCCGACACCTGTGATCACCAAGCGACCCTTGGATTCAAGGAGGTGGTTTACACAGTTTTCAAAATCGGCATTCAAGAGCGTTGAAAGCTTAGCAATAGCTTCGGATTCATTTAAAAGAACCCGAACGGCGGTGTTTCTAATATTTTTTGTTAACTTCAATTTTACCTGCGTTAATCACTAGTTTTGTACAAAGGTATAAAAGTAATCGTTCAATCTGTTGCCCAGGTAGACATCACCCTCAAAGCCCTTTCTTCTTGTGGAAGAAAAAGTAAAATTAAACCTAAAGCAAATCTTTGGATTTAGTCAGTTCCGTGGAAATCAGGAACTAATAGTTGACAACCTACTCAACCAGCGGAACACTTTTGTGATTATGCCTACTGGAGCAGGGAAATCCCTATGCTATCAGTTGCCTGCGGTGGTAAGTGAGGGGACCGCCATCGTCATTTCCCCTTTGATTGCCTTGATGAAAAATCAAGTAGATCAATTGAATGCGATTGGGATCAATGCCCACTTTTTAAACTCTACCCTCACCAAGTCTGAGGCCACCAAAGTAAAGAATGAGGTTTTGAAAAAGAAAACCAAGTTGCTCTACGTCGCACCAGAATCCTTAACCAAGGAAGAGAACATTGCATTTTTGAAAGAAGCGCATTTGAGTTTTGTAGCGATCGATGAGGCGCATTGTATTTCAGAATGGGGTCATGATTTTCGCCCTGAATACCGCAGGATCAAATCCATTGTCGCCCAAATAGCACCTCACCTACCCATCATCGCACTGACTGCTACTGCCACACCCAAGGTGCAGCAGGACATACAGCGCAACTTGCAGATGGAGGAAGCGGATTTATTCAAGTCTTCCTTTAACCGAACCAACTTGTATTACGAGGTGCGACCGAAGGTGAAAAATGATTCGAAGAAGTCGCTCATCAAATTCATCAAGCAACACAAAGGAAAGTCAGGCATCATCTATTGCTTGAGTAGAAAAAAAGTAGAGGAGATTGCAGAGTTACTCAAAGTCAATCAAATCAATGCTGCTCCCTATCATGCCGGTTTGGATTCAGCAGTTCGAATAAAAACCCAAGACGATTTTCTTAACGAAGAGCTGGATGTCATTGTGGCAACCATTGCATTTGGAATGGGAATTGACAAACCAGATGTGCGGTATGTCATTCACTACGATGTTCCCAAGTCACTCGAGGGATATTACCAAGAAACGGGCAGAGCAGGCCGAGATGGCTTGGAAGGACATTGCCTGATGTTTTACCGCTACGAAGACATCATCAAGTTGGACAAGTTCAACAAGGATAAAGCGGTGACTGAACGAGAGAATGCCAAAATCCTCTTGCAGGAAATGTCTGCTTACTCCGAGACAAGTGTCTGTAGGCGAAAGTTTATCCTGAACTATTTTGGAGAGATCCTTGAAAAGGATTGTGGCTTTTGTGACAACTGCAAACGAGAGCGAGAAACATTTGATGGAGTCCAAGCGCTTAGCATTGCCTTAGAGGCCGTGAAGCAAACTCAAGAGCGTTTTGGCATTGAGCACTTGGTGAAGGTGATTACCGGAGAAAAAGACGACTACATCATCAGTTATCAGCACGATACATTACCTGTATTTGGGAAAGGCAAGGAGGAAAATGAGAAACATTGGACCTCAGTCATTCGCCAAGGAATGATCGCTGCCCTGCTAGAAAAAGACATTGAGAATTACGGACTCCTAAAATTGACTCCAAAAGGAGAGCGCTTTTTGGAAGAACCTTACCTCATCGAGCTTTACAAAGATCAGGACTTCGAGAAACTAGGACAGCACGAAGTAGAAGAAGAGCAACAGCAATCCGCTCAAGCATACGACGAAAAATTATTTGAGCTGTTAAAGGTTGAGCGGAAGCGCGTGGCCAAATCGAAGGGACTTCCCCCTTACGTGATTTTCCAAGACCCCTCCCTTGAGGAGATGGCGACAGTATATCCTACCACCAAGGAAGAACTCTCCCAGATAAACGGGGTAGGAATGGGAAAGGTAGAAAAGTTTGGAAATTCATTTCTGCAAGTCATACAGAACTATGTGGCTGAAAATGAAATCGAAACAGCTTCAGAGGTGGTCATCAAGACCTCTGGCACGCGATCCAAGGTTAAAATTTCGATCATCCAGCAAATTGATCGAAAAACTAATTTGGAGGAAATTGCTCAAAACCTCAACCTTTCGGTGATGGACCTGCTGCAGGAAATTGAACAGATTACCTACAGTGGCACCAAACTAAATATAGATTACTACATCCACCGCATCATGGATGATGAGCGAGAAGATATTCTTCTAGATTACTTCATGAATGCAGAAACAGATCATATCAAGGCAGCTCTGGATGAACTCGAAGGAGAAGATTTCACGGAGGAGGAACTTCGTGTATACCGAATCAAGTTTATCTCAGAACACGCCAATTAAAATAAAACGAGTCCATGAATATTCTTTTATTGGGGAGCGGAGGAAGAGAGCATGCATTTGCATGGAAAATATCCCAAAGTCCTCGCTGCAACCAACTTTTTGTGGCCCCCGGAAATCCAGGAACAGCCGACATCGCCATCAATGTCCCTCTTGGGGTGACTGATTTTGTCGGCATCCATGAGTTTATAAAATCAAATGCCATTGACCTATTGGTCATCGGCCCAGAGGAACCATTAGTCAAGGGTTTGGTAGATTACCTGCATGCACAGCATGGGATGGAACATCTTCCAATTGTGGGGCCCTCGCAACTTGGAGCTACCCTTGAAGGAAGTAAAGATTTTTCCAAGCAGTTTATGCTTCGCAATGGGGTACCTACTGCTGCTTATGCCACTTTTCATGCCCATCAATTGGCTGAAGGGATGGCTTATTTGGAGCAGCAATCCTTGCCCATTGTCTTGAAAGCGGATGGATTAGCTGCTGGAAAAGGGGTGTTGATTTGTGAAAGTTTGGAAGAAGCGAAAAACTCCCTAAAAGAAATGCTCGTGGACGCAAAATTTGGAGATGCTTCTTCGAAAGTTGTGGTGGAAGAATTTCTTACCGGAATTGAGCTTTCCGTATTTGTGGCCACCGATGGATTGAGCTATAAAATTTTGCCAGAAGCAAAAGATTACAAGCGGATCGGTGAAGGAGACACAGGCCTCAATACAGGCGGCATGGGAGCGATAAGCCCTGTTCCTTTTGCTGATGTTGCTTTCTTAAATAAAGTGGAAGAGCGAATTGTAAAACCTAGCATTCAAGGTTTAGCAAAAGAAGGAATTCCTTTCAAAGGATTTTTGTTTATAGGATTGATGAATACCAATGGAGAGCCCTATGTGATTGAGTACAATGTGCGCATGGGTGATCCGGAAACAGAGGCAGTCCTTCCGCGGATTGAAAGCGATTTTGTAGATTTGCTTTCTGCCATCGCTGAGGGTAGACTGGCTGATTACACGCTTCAAGTATCTCCAAAAACCTGCGCTACTGTAGTGATGGTAAGCGGTGGATATCCTGAGGGCTACGAAAAAGGGTTTTCTATAACCTTACCCGAATCAACCACAGGATCGGTGCTTTTTCATGCCGGCACGGCGCGGAACGAATCAGGATCGCTGGTCAACACAGGTGGACGAGTACTCGCAGTTACAGGAATAGGTGCTAATTTGGAAGATGCGCTCGCTTCGGCGTATGGCAGCATACAACAAGTATCTTGGCAAAAAGCTTACTATCGAAGAGATATAGGCCAGGAT
>JBEDEY010000306.1:0-2802 GCA_041175425.1 Bacteroidota bacterium
GTCTGTAGGACTGCGTAAAATCCCCTGCTGAGGCTACTGCTCGGTTTTGCAAGGCAATCCAGCCATCCTGTATCTTTCCGAGGCTATCCGGACGTTGGGTTTTGAATTTCCATAGTTCTTGTCGCTCGTTGACACCCTTGGCTAGAGTATGCTTGCCAATTTGCAAGAAGTAGTTTCGAATGCCTTGTTTTTCCAAGAACAGCGCCACCTGGGCCAAGGTTAGCGTTTGGCCATAATCCAACAAGTCGATCTTTAGGCCTGCTTTTTCTTTTCTTATTAGGGTGTCGCTCAGGATAAACTTAGTCATTCCCACATTATCAAGTAGGGCAACAATGTTGGCACTATCCTTTATTCCTGCTCGTGTAGCTGAAAAACTCCATCCATCGTAGAGAATTCCAGCTGTAGGATCCCAAGAGTTTTCAGCATTTTTGGAGTCTTGGCTTACCATTCGTAGTAGGGCCAGGAGATCTTTGGAAGGCCGGGGGAGTGAATCCTGACGATTAAGTTGGTACAGCTCTGAACGGGGAGAATCCATCAAGTACAACTGGGCTTGATGATTCAGTAGGGAGTCAAGTTTGACTTTTACATTTGCTCGCTCTGGATGGTATAAAAAAAGATAGGGCTGATCCATAAATTCACCTTTCCAGGTGATCAAACCATTTTTTCGAGCTACCTCATCTACTGAAGATTCTCCGCTTGTGCTTGACCTGTACAAATAGACGATCAGGACCATGCCAAGTAGTACAAAGGAATAAATTAAATTTTTTCTTGCGTTCGGACTCATCAGGGAGGAAAATTTCAAACAAAATTAGTACCTTTTTCTTTAACCTTTTGCGAAAGATTCACATCCCCAGCTCTCCAGTTTTTTCTATTGTGAGTATCCGTTTTATTGACAATAACCAGAGAAAATAAGGTTTGAAGTTCAAGAAGGTGGGCTGTTAACCGTGGACGGTCAGCTGTTAACGATTATCCGCATTTATATATAGGAGAACTGAGCTACTGTTAGGATTGCGGATAATCATATTAGTTATATTTGTAGCTAGCGCAACGCACATGAGAGAAGATTACTTGTCAGGAGACGAAGAACAGTTAGGGCCCAAGGATCGGGAGTTTGAACGTGCTTTACGCCCGCTAAGCTTTGAAGACTTTACTGGGCAGGCTAAAATCATCGAAAATCTTCGCGTATTTGTTCATGCTGCCAAAAAAAGAAATGAACCCTTAGATCATGTACTCCTACATGGACCTCCTGGTTTGGGGAAAACCACCCTCAGTCATATTATCGCCAACGAGCTACAGGCGGGAATCAAAATCACTTCGGGACCTGTGCTCGACAAGCCCTCTGACTTGGCAGGTCTGCTGACCAACCTGGAAGAAGGGGATGTCTTATTTATTGACGAAATCCACCGACTCAATCCGATTGTGGAGGAATACCTCTACTCGGCGATGGAGGATTACCGCATCGACATCATGCTGGACAGTGGTCCCAACGCCCGTTCGGTACAAATTTCCCTCAGCCCTTTTACCCTAATCGGGGCCACCACCCGTTCGGGATTGCTGACCTCCCCACTTCGGGCGCGTTTTGGCATCAACTCCCGTTTGGAATACTACGACGCCAAGTTGCTCACCGATATTGTGTTGCGCTCAGGGGGCATCTTGCAAACTCCTATTGATGAAGTGGCGGCATTCGAACTCGCCCGCCGAAGCCGAGGCACGCCGCGTATTGCGAACATGCTCCTCCGCCGAACCCGAGATTTTGCGGAGATCAAAGGCAATGGAACCATCACCTTGGAGATCGCCAAAATGGCCTTGAATGCCTTGGATGTAGATGAAAACGGCTTGGATGAAATGGATAACCGCATCCTCTTGACGATTATCGAAAAATTCAAAGGAGGTCCGGTAGGCCTAGGAACCATCGCTACGGCTTGTGGGGAAGAAGCTGAAACGATAGAGGAAGTATACGAACCTTTCTTAATCCAAGAAGGCTACCTCAAGCGTACCTCTCGTGGACGAATGGCTACAGAGCTGGCCTACAAGCACCTCAAAATTAAGCCAACAGGGGCAAGTGGAACGCTGTTTGATATTTAATATGATTATCCGCAATCATTCCAGTAGCTCAGCATAGCTATTTAAAACTGCGGATAATCGTTGACAGACCACAGTCAACGGTCCACAGCTCACCTAATTGACTCTCAAACCTTTTTTCTCTCGTTAGTGGTGAAAAATCGGATAATCAGAAAATTAAAAAACACCAAAAAGCCCTACTTCATTAATAGAAGTAGGGCTTTTTGCTTAATGTAGGTACAGTTTGGGTACTTTATTTTTAGGCGAATTTTTTGAGTGATTGCTCCAACACTTGAGCAAAGCGGTACACATCTTCGAAGCTCGTGTAAAGTGGTGCTGGAGCCAAGCGGATTACGTTTGGATTTCTCCAATCACCTACCACTCCCTGCCCATACCATTCGTCAAAGACTGCTTTGCCTCCCTTATGAATCAACAAAGACAATTGACATCCACGCTCGGCTGGATTTTTTGGGGTGATGATTTCCAAAACGCCAGAATCCCCGCTGATCTCTTGGATGAGGTATTCCAAGTAGCCGGTGAGCTGAATGCTTTTTTCCCGAATAGCAGGCATGCCTGCTTCTTGAAATAGGTCCAAAGAAGCTTGGTGCACCGCCAAGGAGAGGACGTTGGAACAAGCAAGTTGCCAACCGTCGGCTCCATGCATGGGTTGAAATCCTTTTTCCATTTTGAAGCGCTCCGCTTCACTATGGCCCCACCAGCCTGCAAATCGAGGAAGGTCAG
>JBEDEY010000307.1:0-3039 GCA_041175425.1 Bacteroidota bacterium
CACATACCTGGCAATTAGGTAAAGGAAGTCGGAAAAAAGATACAAGATCCCGAGGGGTAGTCGGGAGAACAGTTTAAAGAAAAGCATGTGTCCGGTAGGATGATGAGGAAATGGCCCTGGAGTGGAGACGATTTCAACCACAAAATAAAGGAAAAGCAGGGAAATAGGAGGGGAATTTAGGTATAATTTGAGGCATTGCGTACTTTTGATTTATGTCTGAAGTTCAGCGAAGGAAATATTCTCAGGAAGAGCGATCTGCAATCTTTGATGGAGAGTTTATGCCCCACATCGATTCCATGTACAACTTTGCGTTTCGACTGACCTTTGATGAAGACGACGCCAAGGATTTGGTGCAGGACACCTACATGAAGGCCTTTCGCTTCATCAATTCCTTTGAGCAGGGAACCAATGCCAAGGCTTGGCTTTTCCGTATTCTCAAAAACAGCTTCATCAACGATTACCGAAAAAAGAGCAAGAAGCCCGCAACGGTCGATTATCAGGAAGTGGAAACTTTCTACAATTCAGACGATGTAGACTACCAAAGTACGAGTGATCTTCGTGCAGAGTCGGTGCGAGACATGTTGGGGGATGAGATCTCCAATGCCTTGAATGGCCTGGCGGTAGACTTTCGCACCGTGATCATTTTGGCAGATTTGGAGGGCTTCACCTATGAAGAAATGGCAAAAATATTGGATATTCCTATCGGTACGGTGCGGTCTAGGCTGCATCGAGCAAGGAATCTCTTGAAAGATACATTAAAAGGCTATGCCCAATCGATGGGGTACGGCAGGGACGAAGAGGAGGATTAAACGACAAGCTATGGAAAACAACGACGCATCATCCCCTGAGCGGAAACTGCAGTGCAGCGACGTAAGCAAATGCTTTCAGCTTCTGGAGCGTATCCTGGATGGAGAACATGTGGAGGGAGGAAACGAAATGCTGCAAGAGAAGTTGGACAAATGCCAGCCCTGCTTTGCACATTTTCACCTGGAGCAAGCCATTCGCGAGGTGCTCAAAACCAAATGCACCAAGCAACCTTTACCTGATAAACTGGCGGAGTCGATTCGTCAAATGATTCAAGACGCACGATGAGTATTCCTTCTGGCAAAGCCATTATTTTTTCCGCCCCTTCTGGTTCTGGAAAAACATCCCTAGTCAAACACCTCATGCAGCAGGTCCCTGATTTGGGATTTTCAATTTCTGCCTGCACGCGGGACAAGCGCGGTAGACACGAGGTACATGGACGAGACTATTACTTTTTGAGTATCGACGAGTTCAAAACTAAAATTGACCAAGACGCCTTTGTGGAGTGGGAGGAAGTGTATGCTGGCAATTTTTACGGCACGCTGAAAGAGGAGGTACACCGAATTTGGAAGGAAGGGAAGGCAGTCATTTTTGACGTGGATGTCAAGGGTGGACTGGCCCTGAAGAAATATTTTGGAGATCAAGCCTTGGCCATTTTCGTGAAGGTGCCTTCCCTAGAGGTCTTGGAGTCACGATTGAATGACCGAGGCACTGAAACGGAAGAGTCCCTTTCTCGACGAATCTACAAGGCTAAGTTTGAAATGACCTTTGAGCCCCAGTTTGATGTGACCGTGCTCAACGACGATTTTGCTCGATCTTCGGCGGAGACAGTTGACCTTGTAACTGAGTTTCTTGCCTCTTAACCATGAAAATAGGGCTTTACTTCGGTAGTTTCAATCCCATTCATGCGGGGCACCTGATCATCGCCCAAACACTTTTTCAACGCGGAGGGCTAGACCAGGTTTGGTTTGTCGTCAGCCCTCAGAACCCCTTCAAAAAACAAGAATCTTTGGCCCATGAGCTGGACCGCCTGCGTATGGTGGAGTTGGCCATCGAAGATAATTTTGATTTCCGGGCCACGGATGTGGAGTTTCGGATGCCCAAGCCGAGCTATACCATCGATACGCTAACCTACCTCAGCGATAAGTATCCCCAGCATCAATTTTCTTTGTTTCTCGGATCGGATAACCTGAGCCATTTCCACAAATGGAAAAACTACCAAGCCATCTTGGAGCAATACCCCATCTTGGTGTATCCCCGACCTGGGGAAGTTAAAACCCTGAATCATCCCGGAGTAAGCTATGTAGACGCTCCCTTGCTTGATATTTCAGCCACTTTTATTCGGCAGACCCTCGCAGCAGGCTTGTCGGCACGCTACCTACTTCCCAAAAAGGTAGAGGAATACATACTAGACAAAAAATTGTACGAGTAGGTATTTCTCTTCCCGCAGATTTCACGGAAAAATTCCGCAGATCAAAAGAAATAAATCAGCGGGGGTTTTTTCTGCGTAAAGATCTGCGTAAGAAAAAATGAATCTCGCGCGAAAATACAGGATGAATTTTGCCCTTTAAATCCCATTTACAATCACAAGATGTATTTGATTTCGCTCCTCTGGAGCTCTATTGCCTTTTTGGTATGGATTTCTATTAACATTTCGCCCCACTGGGGCTGGGAAAAAACTAATATCAATTCATCTCTATTCTTATTTTATCAGCGATTTTGGTAACAATTTCATTTTATGCTCCGGAGGAGCAATATGTTAATAGCTAGAAATATAGCTGAAAGTCGTTCGATCCAGCGGAGCGACATATCCTATTTCCCTCGCGTCTCTGCGAGAAAAACAGAAATTTATTTCTTACCCGCAGCCTTATCCGGCCGGGTGGAAATTTTTTTCCAGATCAGTTCCCCTACTTGCTTTCCTTGCTTGCTTCCCTCTTCAATAGCAGGCATGTAATGAATACCCCCATAGAAACGGCTAATCGCCGCCTCTGATGCTGCTTGAGAGAAGGAGTCAAACTCCCGTACAGGTAGACCATAGGCCACTTCGGTACTATCCACGATGTGGAGCTGGTCCCCAAACAGCTGCGCCAAGGTATAGGATGCTGCCGTAGAAGCTACGCTATGTCCTGAAGTATGCTCCGGGAAGGGAGGTGTTTGAAGCAAGGGAACCCAGTTTTCATCAATGTGCTGGTTGATGTAGGTTTCCGGACGGATGAGTTTGCTTCTGTACTTTTC
>JBEDEY010000308.1:0-7213 GCA_041175425.1 Bacteroidota bacterium
CCCTTGATTGGGTTGGAGCCTTCGGCAATTTTAAGTTTCCGGGACGAATACCCCCGCATTGTGGGTCCAGAATGGGTGGAGGGAGCCAAGAAACTTAAGTTTCACGTGCAGTTGATCGATGAGTTTTTGGGTAAGGAAGTGGCCGCAGGCAATATCAAACCGGAGGAATTCACTACACGAGCGCAAAAAATCAAGTTGCATGGACATTGCCATCAAAAGGCACTTTCCTCGCTTTCTTGGACACAAAAAATCCTTTCCATTCCGGTTAATTATGTGGTTGAAACCATCCCAAGCGGTTGCTGTGGGATGGCGGGCTCCTTTGGCTATGAGGCAGAGCATTTTGCAGTATCCCAGCAAATTGGGGAATTGGTCTTGTTTCCGGCAGTTCTAAAGGCAGAGGTAGATACTTTGATCGCAGCTCCAGGCACTTCCTGCCGTCACCAAATCAGTGATGGCACAGGTAGGAGGGCTTTGCATCCTATTGAGATCTTGTGGAACGCCTTAAAGCGCTAAGCAAAGGAAAGCAGCGTCTAACTTTCTTCTCTTCTGAAAAACGACAATTTTTGTCAAATTAGAATTTCCTGAAAGGGATTGCGTCTCGAGTTGGCTATATTCGAGTTCAATTTTTTTTCTATGACCAAACCCTTTCTACTTTACAGGTCCTCGGCTGGTTCGGGCAAGACCTATACGCTAACCTTGGAATACCTGAAGTTAGCTTTGAAAAACCCCAAGTCAGGGTACCGGCAGATTTTGGCAGTGACCTTTACCAATAAGGCCACACAGGAGATGAAGGAGCGTATCGTGGAGGTTTTGGAGCGTCTAAGCAGGGTGGTGAAGCCGGGAGAATCCTTGGATGAGGAGCTGATGAGGCATCTGGACTTAGATGCGGAGGAGTTGATGCTTCGCGCGCGCATGACGCTGCTACATATCCTGCATGGCTATGGGCATTTTGCAGTCAGCACTATTGATTCCTTCTTTCAGAAGGTGATCCGCTCTTTTGCTCGAGAGATGGACTTGCAGGCCAAGTTTGATGTGGAGATGGATACCGATGCAGTCTTAGACAAGTTGGTTGACCGAATCGTAGAAAAAGTAGCCGAGGATCCTGCTTTACGCAGTTGGTTGATAGACTACGCAGAAGAGCAGTTATTGGATGGAAAGTCTTGGGACATTCGCGTGGGGATAAAGGGCCTTGGAAAAGAGATTTTTCAAGAGCGATTTAAGGCATTCCGAGCTGTGTTTCAAGAAAGTGTGGGACAACCTGGGTTTTTACCCGAACTCAAAGGACAGATTTCTAGTGTTCGTCAGGCGCTCATTGTGGAGGGCAAAGGGCAGTGGCAGATAGCTGAGGATATTCGTGTACGATTTGGATTGGAATGGACTGATTTCAAGGGGGGGAGTAGAAGCTTCGCTCGAAAATTCGGAAGCTTAGGAGATTCTAAAATGCCTTTCCCGGAGCTTACCACCAACATGCAGTTGGATTTACCAGAATTAAGTAATTGGTATACCAACAAGTCCCCTCAGGAGAACGCTATCTCAAATGCATATTCAGCTGGTTTGGGTGAGTTATTGCTTTCTTGGCCTGAAAAGGTCAAGGTTTGGAATACCTACACTTCGCTTCAGAAGAACCTGAACGCCTTTGGGGTATTTCGGAATTTGATTGTGGAGTTGCGAGACCTCAAGGATGAAGAAGGGATCCTTTTGATCTCAGACGTGAATGATTTCCTAGCGGAGATTACCCGGGAAAATGAAGCTCCGTTCTTGTATGAAAAAATTGGTAACCAATACCAACACTTTTTGATTGATGAGTTTCAGGATACCTCCGAATTCCAATGGTCGAGTTTCAAGCCCTTGCTAGAAAACTCACTTGCCTCTGGGCATACGAATCTACTGGTTGGCGATGTGAAGCAGTCCATTTACCGCTGGCGTGGAGGTAAATTGGAGCTTTTGCTTTCTGAAGTTCAGGAGCAGATTCATCCAGACTTTGTAGAAGTCAAAAATCTCAGTGTCAATTACCGCAGTTTGCCAGGCATCATCGCATTTAACAATTCGGTATTCGAGCAATTGCCAAGGCTGATGGAACTTGGAATGGAGCGACATTACGGCCTAGATCCTGCAAACAAGCTTTCTCAAGCTTTTGCTGGAGTAAATCAGGAGGTTCCTGAGTTTAAAAAAGGCGAGCCCTTCAAAGGGAAAATTCACCTCGAGTTTGCTGAAAAGACTAGTTCGGATAAATCATCCGAAGAAGAGGGTGAAGAGGAGGATGTCGAATTGAGTGCATTGGAAAAACTGCCTGGTCTGGTAATGCAGCTTCAAGATCAGGGCTATGCCTTGCGGGATATTGCTTTTCTGGTCCGTACCAACGGGCAGGGTGCTACGTTGGCAGATGCTTTTATGGAGGTGCAGCGTGCCCAAATTGGGACTGATTACCGATTTGATGTGCTTTCAGAAGAGTCCTTGTTTATCGATAAATCGAGTGCAGTCAAATGCGTGCTTGGATTTTTAACCTATTTGAGTGCTCCATCGGATCGCGTTGCGCTAAAAACCCTTTGGCAATACTATGCTTTGGTTCACGGCATTCCTCTGAGTCATGAACTATTTTTTGTGAGAGGCCTTCCTGTCGAGCTGCAAGCGAAAGAAGCCGAATTGTTGCAGCGGCAAGCGAGCTTCCAACAGATGCCCTTGCTTGAATTGGTGGAGCAGGGACTTACTTTTCTCGGACTCACACAAAAGCAACAGGACCTGAGCTATGTGTCCGGGTTCAAAGAGGCGGTCTTTGATTATGTAAAAAAGAACCGTGCAGATCTTCTTGGCTTTTTGGATTGGTGGGAGCTCAACAAAAAGAAGCGTACAGTCAAAATTCCAGAAGATCACGATGCCATGCGTATTCTCACCATTCACAAAGCCAAAGGGCTTCAATTTAAGGTGGTGGTGATGCCCTTTATGGATTGGGGGATCGTATCCTCTGGACTTCAAGCGCCTATCCTTTGGGCTCCGTTTGAAGCGGAAAATGGCATGCAGACCGTGGTTCCCTTGACGCACCAAAGTCTTTTGAAAGACAGTCATTTTGCTGGAGCTTACGACGAAGAGGTTCGCCTGTCCTATTTGGACTCGCTCAACATGCTTTATGTAGCCTTTACACGAGCGGAAGAGGCTTTCTTCGGCTTCAGCACCTATTCGATTTCTAAAACTAAAAAAGAAGCGTCGCCGACCCGAACAGGAAACCTGCTGTACAGCCTTTTTTCGGGAGGATCTCAGTTTGGGGAGGAAAGCTCCTCCTCCTGGAATGGTGAGTCTTTAACCTTTGATTGGGGGCAATGGCCTGTGGCTGTCCCAAGAGATGGGGATGCGGTAGTAGAAGCTCCAACGCTACGCTGGGAATGCATGGATTGGAAATCCAAGCTACAGACCAAGACCTATCCCTGGGATTTCTCTTCAGAAGGGATCCGTGCAAGGGAACAACGAGACTTTGGGGTGGTCATTCATGATATTTTGGCTGCTGCCCGAGGTTTGGAGGATGCTCTTCGACTCGTCAAGGAATACACCTTTGACGGACGTTGGGAAGCGGATATTGCTGCACAAATCACCCTCAAGTTGGAGCAGCTATTTGCGATGCCTCAAGTGAAGGCTTGGTTTGATCCCGACTTTCCTACACTGACCGAGCAGGGGATTTTGGTACCAGGTGGGGCTCAGAAGCGTCCAGATCGAATTCTTATCACCAAAGATGCCGCATTGGTCATTGATTTTAAAACCGGAGTAAAGCGTGATTCCCATGTAGTTCAGGTGAAGGAATACATGGCTTTAGTACAAACCTTGACCCAGCTACCTGTAAATGGGTACCTCTGTTACCTTGAACCCACTGAAATTATTGCGCTATGATCCCTTTTTTGAAAGAAACTGCTAAAGCACTTTTGGATTCTGGTAGGGATTTAAAAGACATTCGGCTGGTATTGCCCAACCGCCGTGCAGGTTTATTTTTTACCAAGTACTTGGGGGAACTCATTGATCAGCCCGTTTGGATGCCAGAAGTGCTCACCATTGAGCAGCTGGTGTACCAGTTGGCCGGTAATTCACCTACAGATGAGCTCACCTTGGTATTTGAACTCTATGAGGAGTACCGGCAGTTGCAAAAGGATCCTGAGCCTTTTGATCGCTTTTTCCATTGGGGAGAGTTGATCTTGAAGGACTTCAATGACTTGGATCAATTCCTTGCTCCAGTAAATCAAGTGTATGCCTATTTGGCAGAAATCAAGGAATTTGAAACCGATTTAAGTTTCCTCACCGAGGAGCAACGCGCGCTGATCGCACAATTTTGGAAGGCTTTTGAGCGGCAAAATGAAACGGAAAAAGAACGCTTTCTGAAGTTTTGGCAAATTTTGGGATTGCTTTACCAAGGATTTCAAGCAAGGCTCAAAGCCAATGGATTGGCTTATTCGGGGCAATTGTACCGGCAGGTCGCTGAAAATACCAGCGCTATTGCTTCACCCGATAAGCAGCTCGTATTTGTAGGGTTCAATGCCTTTACGCTCGCAGAAGAAAAGATCATTACCCATTACCTCGAGGTACATGGTGCTTCCATTTTTTGGGATGTAGACCGCTATTACTTGGACGATCCCTTGCAAGAAGCAGGATTGTTTTTTAGGGACTACCTCAAAGATCCAGTTTTGGGAAAAACCTTCCCAGAAAAGATCCAAGCCGAAATCAAAGACAAAGGGGCGCAAATTCATACCCATTCCATTCCTTTAAAAACCAATCAAGCCAATTTGGTAGGGAAACTTTTGGAGCAGGTGGGTGCTGATGAAGCCTTGGAGGAGACCGTGATTATTCTCCCCGACGAGCAGTTGCTTTTTCCAGTGTTGCATCAGCTTCCAGAAGTGATTGCCAAGCTCAACGTGACGATGGGCTATCCCATGCGAAATGCTCCCATTTATGCGTTTTTGGATGCAGTGTTGGATTTGCAGCGCTATGCGAAAAGTAAAGATGGGGAGGTGACGTTTTACCACAAACCCGTTTTGGATCTGCTTGCCTATTCTTATCTGCAGTCTGCCGATGCAGCTTGGGCCTCCGAAGCCACTCAGAAAATACAGAATGAAAACTGGGTAGATGTACCCCTGGATCTTGTGAGCAAGGAAAACACGCTATTTGCCTTGGTGTTTCAGAAGGTCGGTTCGGATTCACTTTTGGATTACTTGCTTACAATTATTCAGTTTTTAGCCAAAGAACTTCAGGAAGATCCTACCCAAAAAAGTTATTTGTTTCAAGCCTTCAAGCAATTGAATCGGGTGAAGGAAATCTTCCAGGCTAGGGGCACCAATAAACTTAAAGTAGAGTTTTTGCTCAGCTTGTTTCGAAAGCTGTTTCGAGATCTCAAATTGCCTTTTGAAGGCGAACCGCTTCAAGGCTTGCAGGTCATGGGGGTATTGGAGTCTCGAAATCTAGATTTCAAGCGCGTAATCATCTGCGATGTGAATGAAGGAAGCTTTCCTCCGGGCGGTGGAATTCAATCCATGATTCCTTTTAACCTGCGGAAAGCGTTTCGTTTGCCTGTTCAGGAGCAAAATGACGCCATTTATGCCTACACTTTTTACCGATTGCTCCATCGAGCAGAGGAGGTGCACTTGATCTATGCCACGTCCGGCGAGCAGGGCAAATCAAGTGAAATGAGCCGATTTATCCAGCAGATGCGGGTAGAACTTCCGATTGCAAAGCCAGAGTCTGTACTGGTACCTGTCAATCTTACCCCCAATCAGCCCATTACGCTAGAAAAGACTCCTGCTATGCTCACAAGCTTGTCCCGCTATTTCAAGCCTGCAGGTGAGGAAGCTGCTGCAAAGCGATTTTCAGCCTCTGCGCTAAATATGTACCTGGACTGTCGCCTGCGGTTTTACCTTCGGTATGTAGCGGAATTAAAGGAACCTGAAGAGGTAGTTACTACCATTGATCCTATGACTTTTGGGACCTTACTTCACCGAGGGATTGAACTTTTGTATGAAATTCCGGAGGAGGAGACATTTCGAGACATCGATGGACACACGATTGACAGATTGCTACCTCAGGTGCCTGCAGCAGTAGATCGAGCATTTCGAGAGCTATACAAGAAGCAGGAGGGAGAGGAGCTTTTATTGACCGGGCAACTTCAAATTGCGCGGGAGGTGTTGACAAAATACATCCAAGCAATCCTGAACTATGACAAAAAGAATGGAGATTTCCGGGTAATCGGTTTGGAGAAGGAACAAATCGCTCACTTGTCGATCGAAACGCAGGAAGGTGCGAAAGAAGTAGAGTTGGGGGGCGTGATCGATCGTGTGGATATCAAAGATGGAGTAGTTCGTCTCCTAGATTACAAAACAGGGAAAGACACCAAAAAGATACCCTCCCTGGGTTCGCTTTTTGATCGGGATGACAAAAAAAGGAACAAGGCAGGAATGCAAACTTTTCTGTACGCATTTTTCTATCAGTACCAACATCCGGGCAACCGGCTTCCGCTGAAGCCGGGGATTATGAACATCAAAGAAATCTACTCGGAAGACTTCAATCCATTCCTGCAATTGGAGGATTCAGAGGTGACGGATTACCAAGATTTTGCTGCAGGATTTGAGGAAGGACTTCGAGGATTGCTCGAAGAAATCATGGATCCTTTGGTGCCATTTGACCAAACCGATGACAAGAAAAAATGTAGCTACTGCGCCTACCAAGAACTCTGTGGAAGGTAGGAGAGATGGGGGCTACAAATGGGCAATTATTTCGCTACTATTCCTCGTAATTTCAGTAGGAGGGGGGAGGGGTATCCTGCCCTCATTTGAGTAGAAAATGGAAGACCCCTGTTCAAATTTGTGTCTCAATTGTTGACAGCTTGACAAGAGAAAATAGTGGAATTGGAGGGAGTGTCCGGTTAGTTTAAGGCCGAATTATACTCCTGAATTGGCTTACTTTTAAGAAAGAGATGCCGATAGACCGAACGAGACCTCTTCTGATTTGAGTTGAATTTTTCATTAAATACTAGAATTCGTTTGATTCACTTAAATAATTGATTTATAAACTAGTATAGGTTATTTAATCAAGACTAAATTAGTTTAATCTAAATTATTTAGACAAAACTAAAATGAATCTTATCCTTTATTCTTTGAATTTCTATCGCTCTTTTCTGTTTTCTCTCCGCTCAATTTACTTTTCATTTTCTCCAACCTTTTTTTTCAAAGCGAGATTGACCTTATAC
>JBEDEY010000309.1:0-7152 GCA_041175425.1 Bacteroidota bacterium
ACCTTAGCTCACGCAGCAGAGACCCCAGGTCTTGGTGCACGAATCACAGAAGCAAAAGTGATGGAGCGTTATGTGGGTAAGAAAATTTTTGACGAATCGGGCGCCTTAATCACCGTGATGATGCAAAAAGGAGAGGGTAAAGACTACGGAGATGATGCACACAAGGTAGATGGCATGTCTGGTGCTACCATTACAGGAAACGGAGTCAACAACATGTTGAAAGCTTACATGGGTTACTATGAAAGCTATATCAAAGCAAAGTCAACTCCCAAGGCGGCAGTAGCTGCACTTTAAATTAACTCATTAAAACAACTGACTTATGAGTACTGAAACAGTAGAAAAGGATGTGGTAGTTAAGCCTTCAGAGTCTTTACTCTCGAAGAGAAGAAAAAAATTAATCACAGACCCACTTATAGATGATAACCCAGTAACGGTACAGGTACTTGGTATTTGCTCTTCATTGGCTGTTACCACACAGATGCAGCCCACCTTGGTTATGGCAATCTCTGTAATCTTTGTAGTTGCCCTTTCCAATTTTGCGATCTCCTTGATGCGAAATACCATTCCTGCACGAGTTCGTATTATCGTTCAATTGGCGGTAGTAGCAACGCTTGTTACTATTGTAAGTGAGATCTTGAAGGCTTTTGCATACGACATGTACAAGGAACTTTCTGTATTCATTGGATTGATCATCACCAACTGTATCGTAATGGGCCGTTTGGAGGCTTTTGCCATGGGCAACAAGCCTTACGATTCCATGCTTGATGGTTTGGGTTCAGCGCTTGGATACTCTTGGATTATCCTTACCGTAGCATTCTTCAGAGAGCTATGGGGTTCTGGAGCAGTTTTTGGCGTTCCTGTTTTCAGCTATGTTTCCAGTTTGTTTGGTCCAGATTTCAAGTTGGCCACCAATGGATTGATGGTGACGCCAGTAGGTGCATTTATTATTTTGGGATTGATTGTTTGGGTACAACGTACCAAAACAGGCTATGTAGAACATTAATTAAGACAAGCGACCATGGAATTATTTAGCTTAGGTATTCGATCGATTTTCATTGATAACATGATTTTCGCATACTTTTTGGGAATGTGCTCCTTTCTAGCCGTTTCCAAAAAAGTAAGTACAGCTGTGGGCCTCGGTGCTGCAGTAGTGTTTGTATTGGGAGTTACGGTTCCCTTCAACTGGATTCTAAATGAGTTTGTCTTGAAAGAAGGAGCCTTGACCTGGATTTCTGCAAGCATGGCAACTATAGATTTATCTTTCCTCCGCTTCATCATGTTTATTGCGATCATCGCGGGCATCGTGCAGTTGGTGGAGATGGTTGTTGAAAAATTCTCTCCAGCACTTTATGGGCAGTTGGGTATTTTCCTTCCCTTGATTGCAGTAAACTGTGCGATCCTAGGAGGTTGCTTGTTTATGGCACAGCGTGATTATACCTTGGCTGAGTCTGCAGTCTATGGCTTTGGATCTGGCTTTGGCTTTATGTTGGCGATTGTATTGCTAGCAGCTATCCGCGAGCGATTGAAGTATTCTCAGGTTCCTAATGGATTGAAAGGTCTTGGAATTACGATGCTACTTACCGGATTGATGGGTATTGCGTTCATGTCTTTTATGGGTATTGACCTGTAATCAGATAAAGATTTACACAGAAGGCCCTGAAGTTTCTTCAGGGCCTTTTTTGTGCTCTGAATTATTGAGTATCTTCATTGCATTCACCTTAGCCCAATTCACATGAAAATTATAGCCACATTCCTCCTGCTCTTTGTCTTTCAGATTTCCAGTTTTGGCCAAAATAGTCCGTGGATTGAGTTGTTTTCTGGAGTGGATCTAGAGGGTTGGAGAATTTCTGAAAACCCAGGTTCCTTTTCGATCGAAGACAAACTATTGAAAGTCTCGGGACCTCGAGCACATGCTTTTTATGTGGGGAAAGTTGGAAATGCTGACTTCAAAAATTTTGAGCTGCTCGTAGAAGTAAAGACATTGCCGAAAGCCAATTCAGGAATCTTCATTCACACGGGGTACCAGGAGACGGGTTGGCCTGAGAAGGGCTATGAGGTCCAGGTAAATCAAAGTCACTCGGATTGGAGAAAGTCAGGAAGCCTTTATGCAGTGCAAGATGTACGTGAGCTGTATGTCAAGGATGGCGAATGGTATACCTATCATCTGGTGGTCAAAGGAGATCAGATTTCCGTGGCCCTGAATGGTACCGTAATTATGGAGTACGATGAGTCAGCAGATACCCAAAGAACTTGGACGCCTGGTGATCCAAAACGCTTCGATCGAGGCACTATTGCCCTCCAAGCCCATGATCCAGAAAGTGTGATTTACTACCGTTCAGTTAAAATTAAACTTCTTGACTGAATCTGTTGTTGATGCTATGCTTGGTTGAATCTCTTCTAACACCCTAATTATGGCTTTTACCTACCGAAAATTGCTCGCCTATTTCTTTAGAGGATTGTTGTTTCTCACTCCTTTAGCGGTAACGGTCTACATCATCTATCAACTTTTTTTATTTCTTGACAATTTGATCCCAGTGCCCATTCCGGGGATTGGAATCTTAATGGTCCTCGCACTCATTACGTTTGTAGGGTATTTGGCAAGTTTGTTCTTTACTAAGCCCCTTTTTGACTGGTTTGAGCGAACGGTATTTAAGATCCCATTCGTGAACCTTTTGTACACTTCGATCAAGGATTTGATGGGGGCTTTTGTGGGAGAAAAAAAGAAATTTAATGCTCCGGTCCTGGTGGAAGTTTCTGAAAATATGAAGCGACTGGGATTCCTTACTCAAGAAGACATGAGTCCAGTAGGTGCGCCTGACTTCGTAGCGGTTTATTTCCCGCATAGTTACAACGTATCCGGGAATGTATTCTTGGTGAAGCGTGAGAAAGTAACCCCACTTAAAGGTGTGAAAAATTCAGATGTAATGAAGTTTATGGTGTCTGGAGGAGTATCTACGATTGAAGCGGCTAAGGAAGAGTTCTGATATTTTTTAACAGCCAAATTGACCCAAATGATGGTCTAGGTGCTTGGCATGAAATCGCTCCCATTCCTCGTAATTGAGAAGCCCAAATCCAGGATGTAGGGTCTGCAACGTGGGGTTTTCTTTAAATAAGAGCTGGTAAGCATCATAACTAGCGATCAAAGCTGATTTTGCAGTTTCCAAGTCAGGAAATCGAAGTTCAAGTAGGGTGTCGGGTAGCCCTGGCGCTTTAATCCCTTGCGGAAAAGGCATGTCCGTAAAAAGCAGCGCCTGCTTTCTAGCGAGCTGTTTTTCATTGGGTTCAAATGAAGGAATAGGAATTCTTCCGGAAGACAGTTTGAGTGTGATAATCAAGTGCTCCAACATGTGCTGTGGTGTGAGTATGCCAAATTTTGCCTTGGATTTGAGGGTCAAGTTTTGGAGTCTTTGGTGCAGTGTCTCTTTAGTCATGGGAATGAATTTAGGAAAAAAAAAGCGTTTGATAGAATCAAACGCCTTTATTCATTAATGAACTCTAGAATATCGATTTAGCTTCCGCACATCTCGCAACCTTCTGGATCATCCAGGGAACAAGCGATGGCATCTTGCTTTTGTGTTTTTATAACTTCGGTTTCGTTTGCCTTCTCCATTTTTGGCTGCTCTAGCTGAGACTTGTCTAAGGTAAACTTGATCGCTGCTGTAGCTGCTTGAGAGCGTAGGTAGTACATGCCTGTCTTCAGTCCTTTTTTCCAAGCGTAGAAGTGCATGGAAGTCAACTTGCCAAAGTTCGGGTCTTGCATAAAGATGTTCATGCTTTGAGACTGGCAAATGTAGGCGCCACGATCTGCAGCCATATCAATGATGATTTTCTGAGAGATTTCCCAAACGGTCTTGTATAGATCCTTGATGTTTTGTGGAATTCCAGGGACTGCCAATACAGATCCGTTGGTGGAAATGAGGCGGTTTCTCATGGTATCATTCCACAATCCCAAGTCAATCAAGTCTTTCATCAAATGCTTGTTGACCACGATGAATTCACCTGAAAGGGTTCTTCTCGTGTAGATGTTTGAAGTGTAAGGCTCAAAGCATTCGTTGTTACCAAGGATTTGGGACGTCGAAGCAGTTGGCATTGGAGCTACCAATAGGGAGTTTCTTAAGCCGAATTTTTTCACTTTTTCCTTTAAGGAATCCCAATCGTAACGTCCAGATTTAGGAGTTACACCCCACATGTCAAACTGAAGAATTCCTTTGGAAGCAGGGCAACCATCGTAGGTCTCGTAAGTCCCTTGGGTTTTTGCAAGCTCCATGGAGGTTTCCACTGCCGCATAGTAAATGGTTTCAAAGATGTCCTCGTTGAGTCCTCTTGCTTCTACGGAATCGAAAGGCATTCGAAGTAGAATAAAGGCATCTGCCAAACCTTGAATACCCAATCCAATCGGACGGTGTCTGAAGTTGGACTTTCTAGCTTCCTCTACTGGGTAGTAGTTGATGTCGATTACCTTGTTCAGGTTACGGGTAGCTACTTTGGTGATCTCGTATAGTTTTTGGTGATCAAATCGTAGAACTCCATCTTCACCAGCAATAATAAACTTTGGAAGTGCAATAGAGGCTAGGTTACATACTGCGACCTCATCCGGTGCGGTATATTCGATGATCTCGGTGCAAAGGTTGGAAGACTTGATCGTGCCTAAGTTCTGCTGATTGGACTTGCCGTTAGCAGCATCCTTGTAAAGCATGTAAGGCGTACCGGTTTCGATTTGTGATTCCAATACTTCAAACCAGAGTTCCTGTGCTTTGATGGTTTCCCGTGCTCTACCCTCTTTTTCGTACTTCTCGTACAATCTTACAAATTCCTCTCCATGGCAGTCTGCGAGGCCTGGGGCTTCGTTAGGGCAGAAAAGAGACCAGTCTTCGTTGTTTTCCACGCGCTGCATGAATAGATCTGGGATCCACAAGGCATAGAAAAGATCTCTAGCGCGCATTTCTTCCTTACCATGGTTTCTACGTAGTTCAAGGAAATCCTTGATATCTGCGTGCCAAGGCTCCAAATAGATGGCAAAGCTTCCTTTTCGCTTCCCTCCGCCTTGGTCTACGTAACGGGCAGTCATGTCAAAGTTTCGAAGCATCGGAACAATGCCATTGGATACGCCATTGGTGCCTTTGATGTAGCTACCTTTTGCTCTCACATTGTGGATAGAAAGTCCGATTCCACCTGCAGATTGAGAGATTTTAGCGCAAGACTTCAAGGTATCGTAGATACCGTCGATGCTATCGTCCTTCATGGTAAGAAGGAAGCAAGAAGAAAGTTGTGGCTTAGGTGTACCCGCGTTAAATAGGGTAGGGGTAGCGTGTGTAAACCATTTTTCAGAGAGCAAGTCGTAGGTTTCGATTGCTGCATCCAAATCTTCACGGTGAATGCCTACTGCCACCCGCATCAGCATGTGTTGTGGACGTTCCACTACTTTACCATCCAGACGGATGAGGTAGCTTCTTTCCAAGGTTTTGTACCCAAAGTAGTCGTAGCTAAAGTCACGCTTGTAATCGATCGCCTCATCGAGTTTTGCTGCGTGCTGCTTAATAATGCCGTATACCTCGGTGTCGAGCAACTGGGCATTAGCTCCAGTTTTTGGATTGACATAGGTGTACAGTCTTTTCATGGTATTGGAAAAAGACTGGCTGGTAGTTTTGTGTAGGTTAGAGATGGCAATTCGTGCCGCCAAAATTGCATAGTCTGGGTGCCTTACTGTAAGGGAAGCACAGACCTCAGCAGCGAGGTTATCGAGTTCAGAAGTGGTCACTCCATCGTATAGACCATCGATTACCTTCTTGGCAACCTCTATAGGCTGGATGAATTTGGGATCTAATTCATAGCAAAGGTTTTCTATCCTTGCAGTGATCTTGTCGAATCGTACGGATTCTCTTCTTCCGTCTCTTTTTACTACTAACATACTCAGGCGATTTTTTAAAGGGGGTGGTTTAAAATAGGTATTATTGGGTACTCGTTGTTTTTAGAAGTCTTCTCCAATCGAGAATCGGGCTCCAGTATCTGCCGGTTCGGTAGACTTCATTACACCAGCTTTCTGGTAGTCGCCTACTCGTTTTTCGAAGAAGTTAGTTTTGCCCTGTAGAGAGATCATGTCCATGAAATCGAAAGGATTGGAGCTATTCCATTCCTTCTCACAGCCGAGTTCCATAAGGAGTCTGTCGGCTACGAATTCGATGTATTGACACATCAAATCAGAATTCATTCCGATCAATCGAACAGGTAACGCGTCGGTCACAAATTCTTTTTCGATGGCTACCGCATCCATGATGATTTGGCGAACGGTCTCTTTTGGAAGCTGGTTATTGACGTGCTTGGTGTACAAGTGACAAGCAAAGTCGCAGTGCAATCCTTCGTCTCTTGAAATCAATTCATTCGAGAAGGTTAGTCCTGGCATCAATCCTCTTTTCTTCAACCAGAAGATGGAGCAAAAGGATCCTGAGAAGAAAATTCCTTCTACTGCGGCAAAAGCAATCAGGCGCTCCTGGAAGCTACCATTGTCAATCCAACGCAATGCCCAATCTGCTTTTTTCTTTACGCAGTCGATGTGCTCAATCGCATTGAGTAGGCGATCGCGCTCCGCATTGTCCTTGATGTAGGTATCGATTAGTAAGGAATAGGTTTCAGAGTGGATGTTTTCCATCGCGATTTGAAATCCGTAGAAAAACTTAGCCTCGGTATATTGTACCTCAGCTACGAAGTGTTCCGCTAAGTTTTCGTTTACAATTCCATCAGAGGCAGCAAAAAAGGCAAGGATGTGAGAAATGAAATGTCTTTCTCCATCATTTAGATTTTTCCAATCTGTCAGATCTTGACTCAAATCAATTTCCTCAGCAGTCCAGAAGCTCGCTTCTGCTTTCTTATAGTATTGCCAGATGTCGGCATGCTGGATTGGAAATAAGACAAATCGGTTACTGTTTTCTTGTAAAATCGGCTCGTGCTGCATCGCTCTCTAGTTGTTGTAATCGTAGGATTGGGTATTTTAAGCTAATAATCTGCCTTTGGAGGTTCCTGTGAAGGAAAAAGCTGCCTTTTCAGGACAGCTAGTCAACAAATATGAGGATGAAAAAGGGAATAAAAAAGTGACCGTAAAGCAGTAAAACAAGCAAAATGACCAATAGTCAAAAAGCACATAAACTATTATATAAC
>JBEDEY010000310.1:0-5578 GCA_041175425.1 Bacteroidota bacterium
TTCTAAAATCTCTGAGACCATAGCCCAGGTAATGGCTCAAATCGCTTCACTTCGAAATTCATCCTAATGCTAATGACCCGAAGAATTGTTTTTGTTTTCCTTGCCTTGGTACTTGCTCTTGGGGGCTGTCAATTGGATACTGGCGTAAAAGTCATCAAGATGGGGCATGCCCAGGTGGTATCGCATCCTGTACACCAGGCGATGGTATTTCTTGGAAAGCGACTGGAAGAAAAATCAGGAGGAAAAATTAAAGTAAAGGTATACCCCAACCAACAGTTGGGTACCGAACGCGAGCTACTCGAGTTGTTGCAAATTGGAAGCGTTGGGATGACCAAGGTTTCTGCCGCCTCATTGGAGGCTTTTTCTCCGGAGATAAGTGTTTTGGGCTTGCCTTATTTATTTCGAGATGATGCCCATATCACACAAGTATTGGAAGGGGAGATTGGTAAAGAATTGCTCCTGAGTACCGAAAAGTATTGGTTACGTGGTTTGTGTTTTTACGATGCTGGAAAGCGTAGTTTTTACAGTAAAACCAAACCCATAGCCACGCCAACAGATTTGGCTGGACTGAAAGTTCGGGTTCAAGAATCCAAAATGGCCATCAACATGGTCCGTGGCATGGGAGGTTCGCCCACACCGGTGTCCTATGGTGAGCTCTATACTGCATTGCAGCAAGGCATTGTGGATGCCGCAGAGAACAATCCTCCCAGTTTTTACAATTCCAGACATTACGAAGTTTGCAAGTATTACTCCATCGACGAGCATACAGCGATTCCCGATGTGGTTTTGGTGAGCACCAAGGTCTGGAGCGAATTGAGTCCTGAAGAACAGGTTTGGTTGCAGGAAGCAGCAGATGAGTCTGCAGTTTACCAAACCAAACTTTGGAAGGAAGCGGTAGAAGAAGCACTTCGTGAGGTGCAAAAAGCGGGTGTAGAGATCAGCTATCCCTCCAAAGAACCTTTCTTCGAAAAAGTTGCTGCGGTGTATGCGCAGGTATTTCAAGAACAGAAACAGTTGGAAGCATTGGTTCAACGAATTCAACAGACGAATAAATGAAATTGAAATTAACACTAGATCGATCCATTCAAGTTATCATTGCCGTTTTGATGGGAGTGATGGTCCTGAATGTGACCTGGCAGGTTTTTTCCCGCTATGTATTGGGTGACCCGAGTTCATTTACCGATGAATTGTCTCGATACAGCATGATTTGGTTGGGACTGTTGGGAGCTGCCTATGTATCTGGTAAGCAGGGTCATTTAGCTATTGATGTGTTGGTAGAAAAGGTAAAGGGTAAAAACCTCTTTTATTTGCAGTTATTCATCCATGCGATGGTTATTTTTTTTGGAGCTGTAATTATGGTAGGCGGAGGGGCAAACCTGGTATACATTTCCCAGCTCCTGCAGCAAAAATCAGCCACCCTTCAAGTTCCCTTGTCTTGGGTGTATGCCATGGTGCCTATTTCTGGAGTTTTAGTGGTGTATTACCATAGTTTTCATGTGGTTCAACTTATTAAAAGCCAAGATTAACCATGGAATGGATCGCTATTTTAATCTTGGTTTTAAGTTTTGTATCACTCTTACTCCTGGGTGTTCCAGTAGCCTGGAGCTTGGGTCTTTCTAGCTTCTTTACGCTCCTAGTTTCCGTTTCTGTCCTACCTGCTGCTACCACAATTGCGCAGCGAATGGCTACAGGCTTGGATAGTTTCTCCCTTTTGGCTATTCCATTCTTTGTATTGGCCGGCGAGATCATGAATAAAGGAGGGATTGCGAATCGATTGATTGATTTTGCAAAAGGGCTTACGGGTAAACTCCCGGGTGGACTTTTGTATGTTAATATTATTGCAGCCATGCTTTTTGGAGCGATTGCTGGTTCGGCCGCCGCTGCCGCTTCAGCTTTGGGTAGTATTTTGGGAAAGCGTATGGATGATGAAGGATATCCCAAAACCTTGGGCGTGGCGGTCAACATCACCTCATCCACTACAGGTTTGATTATTCCACCTTCCAATGTATTGATCATTTATTCCTTGGCCAGTGGTGGGGTGTCCATTGCGGCGCTTTTTGTGGCGGGATACTTACCTGGAATTCTGTTGGGTCTTTCCTTGATGATTTGCGCAGCCATTTTTATCAAGAAGAATAAGCTTCCCTATGCGGAAGCGGTAAGTTTTGGCTATTTAGCCAATGCTTTTTGGAGAGCGGTGCCTAGTCTTTTTCTTCTTATCCTGGTGATAGGAGGGATTGTCGCGGGGGTTTTTACTGCTACTGAAGCCTCTGCAATCGCAGTTGTGTATACCTTATTGCTTTCGTTGGTTTACCGGGAACTGAAGCTGTCCGAGCTACCTGGCATTCTAGTTCGTTCTTCAGAAACTACTGCAGTGGTGTTGTTGTTGATCGGTACTTCGATGAGTATGTCTTGGGTGATGTCTGCTGAAGATATTCCACAGCTAATCAGTGAGTTTATGCTCAACTTAAGTGACAATAAGTGGGTGATTTTAATTGTCATCAACATCATTTTATTGTTTGTCGGCACCTTTATGGACATCACGCCTGCGGTATTAATTTTCACGCCTATATTTTTACCCGTAGTTACCAAGGTGGGCGTAGACCCAGTCCATTTCGGAATGATCATGGTGGTCAACCTTTGCATTGGTTTGTGTACACCTCCGGTTGGTTCCCTTTTGTTTGTGGGGGTTTCTATTGCTAAAATTTCCTTAACTCAAGTGCTTCGACCTTTAGTACCTTTCTTTTTGGCTATGATTATTGCTTTGGCTTTAATTACGCTGTTTCCTGAAATCACCTTAGCACTCCCTCGCTTTTTTGGATTGATTTAATTTAACTAGTCATTGATTGAGATAGATTGACCAAATGAAAAAAGAAGTGGTGCTTGTATTTCAAAAGAATGCCATCTTGGGGAAGGTGAAAACTCGCTTGGCTGCGGGAATGGGAGATCTCCGTGCCTTGGAGATTTATCGGCACCTTCTTGAGTTGACCTATTCTGTTTTGGAGGATGTGGCAGCGCCTGTTTGGACCTATTATTCAGACTTTATCCCAGAAACAAATACGCCTATAGAAAAGAGCTTTGTGCAAGAGGGACGCGACCTGGGGGAGCGGATGGCACATGCATTTGCGAGGAGCTTTGAATTGGGGATGGATAAGGTAGTGCTGATAGGGACGGATTGCCCTACGCTCCAAAGCCAACACCTTAATCAAGCATTTGAAGCCTTAACCGATTCTGACTTGGTATTGGGTCCTGCAACCGATGGAGGGTACTATTTGATAGGAATGAAGCGTAGAGCGGACTACTTATTTGAGGGAATTACCTGGAGTACTTCCCAAGTATTGTCTGAGACCTTGAATGTGGCATCTAAAAACGGTTTAACCACCACCTTGCTACTAGAACTAAACGACATCGATACCCAAGAGGACTGGGAACGCTATACCAGTCAAATTGAAATAAATAGCCAACCGAAACTCATGTGATTATTAATCGCAGCTTAATAACATCTAATTCTTCAATCTAATTTCCAATGGTCCAGTCGCGAAACATCAACTTTAAGCGGATTAGCCTCCTTATTTTACTGTGGATGCCTGTTTCACTCGGATATGCACAAGCAACTAAAGAAACAGCCTCTTTTGAAATAGTGGTTCTTGGATTAAAAATTGGGAACCTGACAGCGCAGAAAACTGCTGGAGCAGATTCGGTGCGGTATTCGGTAGATAGTCGTGTGAAATTTTGGTTTTTTGGGGATGTGGATCTTCAGTTTTTGACGCGTTCGCATTTCAAAGGAGGGAAGATTCTAAAGACCTATTCGGAATCTAAGACCAATAGAGGGGTTTTTGATTCGAAGGTCAATTGGACAGGTGCACTGTACCAAGTGGACGCCAAATCCTACAAATATGCCAATCGAACTTCTTTAAAAGGCCCCTTGTCTTGGTGCAGCACGAAGCTATTTTTTCAAGAACCCAGTGGCCAAGAGCTTTTTTTATCTGAGGTCTATGGTATTTCGGCTCCAATTAAGAAGATTAGTCCCGGCGTCTACGAAATAGAGGTAGAGGGGAATACCAACCAATACCATTACAAAGGTGGAAAGCTGGAAAAAATAGTGGTTGAAAGCCCGATCAAAGACTATCAGGTTCGGCGGGTTAAGTAGTAAGAAGACTTACCTGCGACTTATTTTTTTTGCTAGGTCCACCAGTCGATTGGCATAGCCGGATTCGTTATCGTACCAAGCCACTACTTTAATAAGATTGCCTTTGGTTGCGGTAAGGGCCTCATCCAGAATTGCCGAATGGGTGTTCCCCAAAATATCCATGGATACGATGGGATCGCCTTCCACTTGTAGGTATCCTTTTAAATCAGATGCTGCAGCCTTTTTGAATGCTTCATTGACTTGTTGGGCAGTGACTTCTTGCGAAACAGTCACAATCAAATCAGTCAATGAGCCGTCTGGTACGGGTACGCGCATCGCGGAAGCTTCTATCTTTGAAGCAAGGGCAGGAAGGACACGATCCAAAGCTTTACCCGCATTGGTGGAAGTGGGGATGATGGAATAGGCCGCTGCTCGGGCTCTTCGTAAATCCTTATGCGGGGCATCGTGTAGGTTTTGGTCGTTGGTGTAGGAGTGCACGGTGGAAGCAAAGCCATTCAAGATTCCGAAATTTTCATCCAATACCTTGACCAGTGGGGCAAGGCAGTTGGTGGTGCAGGAAGCGTTGGAAATGATGGTTTCTTCTCCTGAAAGCACATCATCATTGACTCCTAGAACCACCATGGGGATGGATGTCTCTTGAGAAGGTGCGGAAATAATTACTTTTTTTGCGCCAGCATTCAGGTGTTTTTCTGCATCTTTTTTCAAGGTAAATCGTCCGGTACACTCAAAAACTAGGTCAATAGAGAGTTTTTCCCAAGGGAGATTTTCTGGATTCGATTCAGAGAAGAGCGCAATTTTCTGGTCGTTGACCTGTAAAAGTTGGGGGGAGTGGCTGATGTTGGCTTCAAATTTCCCATGTACCGAATCGTACTTTAGCAAGTGAGCGATGGCAGCAGGATCAGCTAAATCGTTGATGGCTACCAAATTGAAATCTGGATTTTTCAGAAGAAGCTTGGCGGTGTAGCGACCAATTCTTCCAAATCCATTGATGGCTACACGAAGGGCTGGAACAGTTGCAGGCATGAGTTTAATTTGAAGTGAATTTACGTAAAATGTCGTTCTCCAGGTAAAGTAAATTTTTACTGCTTTGGTTCAGAAGATTAGGAAGGATTGAAAAGAAATTTTCTAGCCACTTTGGGATTATTAGCTGAACTGGCTATATTTGCACAACCTTTGAAAAAACCATCTTTTTGTGGGTCAAATGGTCCGTTCGTCTAGGGGTTAGGACGTATCCCTTTCACGGATAAAACACGGGTTCGATTCCCGTACGGACTACAGATTTTCACCCTAATCTGTTAAAAAAAATTTTAAAGTATAGGCGTGAGTAAAAAAATCCCAACCTTTTGGTTGGGATTTTTTTGTTGCTCCATATTTCTTGGAATGGTTCGTTTGTTAGTTCCTTTTTTTATATTTTCAAGCAGTTAATTCATC
>JBEDEY010000311.1:0-4706 GCA_041175425.1 Bacteroidota bacterium
ATAAGTTAATCATTAAAATATTTTTAAGTAAAATCACTTTTCTATACATTTGCTCTTGTTGAGTTTACGACTCAATCAAAAGCGAATAGTCGCTTTAAATCCATCTTGTAGGGTGTTGAAATTGGCAGACAAGCCCTCCTGTCTCGGGGGTGGGGATGCCGGTCGTAAAGATCGGAATGGGATAAAGCATGTTTCAAAAGTTCATGCCTAACTGCCGCGTGGAGGTTCGAATCCTTCCCCTACAGCATTAAAAAAGCAGCCGGACGGCTGCTTTTTTCGTATACGGAAATAAGTTTGGTATCTTTCAATCCCATTATTTTTGTATGCCTCTAATGTCTAGTTCTAAGGAAAAACCCAAGAAGGGGTCTGCCTCCAGAAAAAAATGGCTTAGAATAGCAGGAATAGCCCTACTGGTAATTCTTTCTCTGGAGTTTGTCCTTTATTTTGGAGCAAATATTTTTTTAGGAAACCTGCTTAGAAAGCGGGTGAATGAATCCTTGAATGAGGTTTACGAACTTGATTTCAATCGGGTACACCTTTCCCTAATTCGACGAGGGATCTTTCTGGACGGGATCGTGATGAAACCAATACATCCTGAAAAAGCGGCTACAGAACAGAAGTTATTTGAACTTACACTCGATGAAATAGCCTTTACTGGTCTCTGGTATAATTTTTTTGAGCAGAAACTTTCTTTTCGAAAAATCGGCTTAGACAATCCCAACTTCCGCCTGCTTCAGCCGTTTTCCATGGATTCAACTTCAGGAGAAAGTTCTTCCGAGCCCTTTTCACGCTCACCGGTATTTCTTTTTGAAAATGAAATCAAAAAAAGCGTACGTCAGCTTGGCTTGTCTTCCATCCAGGTGGCTACCGTAGAAATCAATCACGCCAACCTGTTCTTTTTAAATTTTCTGAGTCAGCAGGAGCTACTCACCAAAAATGCAAGCCTGAAACTGCTGGACCTAGATTGGACGCCAAATGCCAATTGGGATCGACCCTTCAATGCGCGCGGATTTGAAATGGAATTGGAGGAGGTGACCTTTCCCTTGCCGGATGGCATCCACCGCCTCAATGCAGCTAAGGTAGCGATCTCTTCCTTGGAAAAAACGATGGATCTCGACCGCTTTTCTTTGTCTCCAAATCTTTCCAAGGCCAGTAGGAATTATTACTCCCTGAACCTAGAGGAGTTGCACATCGGAAATGTTGATTGGAACAAGGCCTTTCGGACGGGGCGACTCGACATTGAAGAACTTGTCCTGAATGCTCCACAGATTGAGGTCATCCAATCCAGCTCCCCCCAAGACAATACCACCCCCACAGGTGACTTGAATGACTTTATCCGAGGCAAATTGGAGGCCATTTCCATCAAAGAATTAGCCATTAATGGGGCCTCATTTTTGAAAAAAGGAAAGCAAGACTCCTTGAGAAACCGAATCGAGCTCGAGCAGCTGGATTTTAAAATGCTCGGTTTTCACCTCGGTGAAGCTACACGTAACAGCCCGGATGATTTTTTTTACGGGACAGATGCCTCCATGAAGATCAAACGGGGTAAGATCTACCTGGGGGATGGTCTCCATGTGTTGGACGGAGAAGCGGTCGAAGTGTCCTCGTTCAAGAAAAGTCTGTCTGTGACCAACCTACACCTTTCGCCGAGGACAGAAGCTCGTTTGGACACCCGCATGACTCCGGTGTTTGATCTGGCACTTGCCCAACTCTCCTTAGAAAATGTTGACTTGAAACATTGGTACCAAACGGGAGAACTGGAAGTTGAAAAAGTCGAGTTGACGCGTCCAAAAATTGAAGTTATCCAACAAGATTCCCGAAGCGAGCAGGCCCCAGAACAGGTCCTTACCTCCCTTTTTACGGGCCTTTTTGAGAAAGTAGAGGTTGGGGACTTTCTACTCGATGAAGGAACTGTCGAATTTAAAGTGGAGTCCGGACAACAAAGCAAAGATATCGATGTGGAACGGTTCAGCTTGGGGCTTTATCAACTCGTTCTACTTCCCGACAGCACCTTGGCGTTTCAAGATCAGGTGCGGGTGGGGGAACTGCAATTGACCGTTCATGACTACCGATTAAACTTGCGTGATAACCTCCATACCTTTCTTGCAGGGGAACTTACGCTCGACTCCAAAAGGAAGCTGCTCGAAATAAAAAATCTTCGCATCCAGCCGGCAGACCCTTCCCAAGTTCAGCGGCAGCTCCAGTCCCTAGACAAACGAGCTGCAGTAGATTTTACCATTCCCCTACTCCGAGCAGAGGGGATTGACCTGATGGCTGCCTTCTACCAACAGGAGCTAAGCATCCATCACCTTCAGCTCGATGCGCCCTTATTCAAGGTCTCTACCTACCGGCCCAAAGAGAGCAAAGGTTCTGAAAATGCCCTCCAGTCCGTTGAGGATTTGAAAGCACTCCTTCTGGGATACTTTACGAAAATCCAGGTAGACTCCGTCAACATCGACGCAGCCAAGATTCGCTATAAAAACCAGACCACGGCATCGGTGACTTCATTTGAAGAGGATCGTCTCTCTTTTTCGTTGACCAACTTTTCGCTCAGCGACAAAGACAGCCTTCCCCAAGATAGGGCCTTGTTTTCCGATGAGGTCAAGTTGACATTTACCTCCTACTCCTTCAGCCTTGCGGGCGGCAGGTACCTCGTAGAAACGGACTACCTGCACTACAATTCCCGTACTCGGACACTTGACTTTGAAAACCTGAGTCTCCTTCCAGGAAAAGTAGGAGACAAGCGCATCGCCCTTGGCCTAAGCCTCCCAAAAGTATCCTTGAAGGGGGTTAACATCGAAGAATTTGTTTTTGACAACGTCCTCAACTTAGAAAAACTCGAAATCAATGGAGGGGACGTGGCGCTGGACATTGATCGGCAGGTGACTGCGGTCGATCAGAAAACAGTCAATAAACGAAAAAAGGCGGTTCAGAAAGCGATCGAAGAAGTGTATGTGGACACGATTGCCGCCACCAATGCCACGCTGAAGCTCAATTACCAGAGTCAAAATCAGACGAAGCAAGCGATAAAAACGGGCTTTGCCTTTTACCTCACCCAATTCAATTTGGATAGTCTCATGGCCAAGGCCCAAGATTACGCAAGCATGTACTTACGCGCGAACCTGGGCTTGACCGACTTTACCTACACGCTACCCGATAGCGTGCATACCATCAAGTTTGCCTCTGTTGCCTTTGGCGACCAAAAAGAAGAAGTGGTCTTTTCGGACCTAAGCATCCAGCCTGCCAACCTTTTCGGCAAGCCAGGTAGCCCTGTCGTGAAGGGAACCATTGACCAACTTATCCTACAGAGAAATAGCCTCCTTGATATCTTGCTTTCGAAGAACCTGGATTTGAAACAGGCGCGCTTGGTTCGCCCTCAGCTCGCCATCTACCTAGACAGCCTTCCAACCCCACCTGGGTCCAGCAAGCCCACCTCGGATAAAAAAGAGATACCCCTTCTTGAATCCATTGGGTTGGGGGATCTGAGCCTAGAAAATGGAAAATTTGACCTGTACCGGAAAGGAGGGCAAGCCCTACCCAATGGCCGCTTTCCAAGAGTAGATTTTACAATCTCCCAGCTTGGGATAGACCTACTGAATCTCAAACAGCTACCCAGCTGGAAGGAGTTGCTTCGCAAAAACATGACCTTCAGCCTGAGTGATTACGAGGCCTATACGCAGGATAGTAGCTACAAGGTAAGCCTCGATCAATTGCAGTTTGCCAAGCAAAATCTCTCCCTAGATGGAATTTATTACAGGCCCGTATTGGACCCCGAGGCCTATTTGAGTAGTCTCCCATTTCAAAAGGAAGCAATCACCGCACGCATGCAGCAGGTTCGGCTGGAGGGAATTGACCTTTTGCGTCTCGCTGCAGAGGACCAAGTAGTGGCCGAACGTATGGTCGTGGATGGCGCAAGCCTTGAATTGGTTAGAGACAAGCGGAAACCGCTGGATTCCTTGGCCTACAAACCCATGCCTCAGTACTTTCTAGAGCATGCCAAGATCAATGCGGACTTGGCCGCGGTGCAGGTCAACGATAGCAAGGTGACCTATGTAGAATTTGGGGAGAAGTCTACCCTTCCTGGAAAGGTTACCTTTGACCAGATGCGCATGGACCTAGGTCCCATTTTCTTAAGAAAGCAAGGAGCCCCTTACCCTGTCTCCGAAGTCAAGTTTGGAATGGCAGCTCAGCTAGGTGCTAACAGCCAGATTGGGGTCAGGGGGCAGATGTATTTTGAGAAAGATTATCCAATGAAAGTTCAGGCGACTGCTGACAAACTAGCCTTTGCGGAAGTATCAGATTTGGTATCGAAAACAGTGTTTGTGCGGCCTAGCTCTGGGGAGATTACCCATGGAAATTGGGAGTTTGAGGTAAACGAACACGAGGCTTTTGGCAGTATGACCTTGGGGTATCGAGACTTCAAACTGCAGTTTTTAGACAGCGTGACCTTGGCGCCGGGCAAGGGTAAGTTGAAGCTTTATAGCTTCCTCGCCAACCTACTTGCAAAAAATAACAATCCTAGGTCGGCTAGAGGAACTCCCGTAGTCCGGGAAATCTATATCAAGCGGGATACTCGAAAATCCGTGATCAATGCCTGGTGGAAGGCCACCTTTTCGGGATTGAAAGGAACCCTAGGCTTTGGCAGAGCGAAGATGCCGAAGCACCTAAGAAAGGAAATGGAGGAATAAAAGGAGGGTTGGTAAACC